>CAYXHX010000001.1:0-5021 GCA_964464835.1 uncultured Chitinophagaceae bacterium
ATAATACAAGAATAGGCAAATGCTTTTTGTAATTTGCTCTTACCATGCCAATAAGTGCAAGCCCGGAAGTCCTTGGCATCATCAGATCGGTAACAAGAATATCTGGCCGGCATTCATTCAATTTTTTATAGGCTTCATACCCATCTGCAGCCACACACAGCTCAAAGGGCTCTTTTGCCAATTGCTTTTGAAGTAACAAAAGGCTAATAGGATCATCTTCTGCAATTAATATTTTCATCAGGTATTTGCGAAAAGTGAATGATGAAGATACGTTTTAAAATGAAATTTAGATTAGGTATTGAAATTCCTATTTGTTCTTTCATTTAAAATCCCTTTTATTTGGCATATTTTTAACCCATCGCATGGGTTCAATTCATTTATTTTTGTTGCTTTCAAAAAAAAATTATTAAAAAAACACAACTGCAAGGGATGAAAAAATTAATCGCGGCAATAGGATGTATATTTTTTTTATATGGCTCATTGAATGCCCAGGAAAATAATAAGCAAACACCCAAACAAAAAATTGACCTGAGCAATCGTGCCAATGATCATTTTATGATTCAATATGGCGTGGATGGATGGCTTAATACGCCTGATTCCATTAATCCATCCGGCTTTTCACGGCATTTCAATTTTTATGTGATGCTCGATAAACCCTTTCGCTCAAGCCCGCATTTCAGCGTGGGTATTGGCGTGGGTATTGGTAGCAGTAATATTTTTTTTAAAAACACGCTTGTTGATTTAAAATCTGCAACGACAACCTTTTTGCCATTTAAAAATGTTAGCACCACTTTTCATTACGATAAATATAAGCTCACCACCATATTTGCAGAATTGCCACTAGAGCTGCGTTATGCAGGTAATCCTGTGCAGCCAGATAAAGGTTTTAAAATGGCATTTGGCGTAAAAGTTGGTACACTTTTAAAAGCCTATACAAAAGGTAAAAACCTGTTGGATGCCAATGGCACAACAGTATATGGAGATAAATTCATTCAGAAAGAAAGTGAAAAACGCTTTATCAATTCCACAAGATTTGCTGTCACAGGCAGAATTGGTTATGGGAATTTTTCATTGGATGGTTCCTACCAACTGAATAGTTTTTTGAAAGAAGCGGCAGGCGCAAGTATTCATCCGTATTCTATCGGCCTTACCATAAGCGGGTTATAAAAAATATTTCTTTTATAAAAAAAGCAGCTGTAGTGAAGCTGCTTTTTTTATGTATAAATTGTTCTATTTTTTAATAGAAGAGGAACTCTACTATTGAAGTGATGTACTCGTTGGGGGTATGAAGGTGGTGCTATGTTTATTTTTAAAGCGACTTTAATTGATCTAATTGGTAATTAGATATTTCAAAATATTTTTCCAAATTATCCTTCCTGAATACAAAACATAAATCCGCTGCATAATTTAATCCATACTCTTTTAAAGTATAAGAATTCCCTAAAATAATTTTGTTTTTAGGTGTTTGATGAATTAGGTTAACAAGCGCTGTATCTTGTTTGGCCAAAATGAAAGTTTTGTTCATGTTATTTTCTCTTAGAAATTTATTTACAAAATCTTTAAAAACATCTTCCCTGCATGCGCTGCAATTTTGATTCTGTAAAATGATAATTAGCCCATCGCCAGGAAGATCAATAGAGAGTTCGTTACGAAAATAATTTGTCAAATCTTTTCTTTTCTCCTGCAATTTTTGTACTTCCGGTGACGAATTACATGCTAATAGAATAAAACAAAGGGTGCAAAAATATTTCATTGCTCAAATTTGAAAACTCTAAATTTTGTTTTGCCCAGGCTGTCTGATTTGCTTTCCTTTAGATATAAGCCAGCTTCTCCAACAAAAGAATAATATGAGTTTTTTAAGTCATTTAATTCATATTCTCCAATTACTTCAAATTGCTTATTTAGAACGATTAATATAGTGGGCTTATTCGTAAAATCATTGTATTTGCCATTGGGTTGTTTTAATGGAATATTTTTACGAAAAAAACGATAATACAATCCTCGATATTTATCGTATAGAATTTCTGCATAATACGGCACTGTTGCTAAATGCCTCATTTTATCTTCTGTACTGTTTTTGCTTATTGTATCCAAAGGTTCAGCTTCTTCGGTTTGATATTTGCTTTTTGCATTGTATGCTTTAACTTTATTGGTATACCTATTCAGTAAAAAAATATTTGAATTACAAGGAAAGGAGATTAATGAAAAGGTATCATAACTATTGATATAAACATGCATTGCGAATCCGTAATAATTGTCAATATAATTCTGCGGATAGGATATGTTATACGTTTCAAATTTATTTGTTTGCAAGGAGATCCTTCCTATTGTGTTTTGTTTATAGAATGAACTGTTCGCCATTCCACACTCCGAACAATATACCTGGCCTACAATCTCATTAGTTTTGGAATCATAATAAATGGGCGCATCCTCCAGATTTTCAAACCGGATCTTATTAAATTGTACAGTATCTAAATCATTAATAGGGATTATTTTGTTGAGGTGTGATTTTACAACAACTAATAAAGCGTCTGAAAATAAAAGGAACAAAGAGTCTTTACCATTAAAGCAAAATGAGTGTAGTATTCCAAATTTATCAGGTTGCTTATCATCAAAAACAATACTCAACGAATCTTTATCTTTTGGATCCGCTAAGTTTATTATGATAATTTTATTGTTTTTCACATACGCAAAACAATCATCACCCTTTGATTGAAATATAGAAAAGTATGTAAATGGCTTCACCTCATCAAGATAAAACGCGGTTTCTTTTTTTTGTAAATGGATACTTGTATTTTCTGTAGAATCTTGTTTTGCACTAAAATTACAAGAGAGAAACACAAAAAAGAAAAGGGAAAATTTATGAAGCTTCATCGAATATTAAAAATAGGATTTTTATTTGTTACCTTGAATTTATAAAACAATTTATTTTTTTTATAGTAAAGAACCCAAAGCTAATTATTTTAAAATAATATTTTCTCAGAAGTTTTCTTACCATCTGAATAGTTTTTTGAAAGAAGCAGCAGGCGCAAGTATTCATCTGTATTCAATCGGCCTTACCATAAGCGGGTTATAAAAAATATTTCTTTTCACTATTGTCCGACTAAATTTTATCATGTTGGGTTAAAGCCAGTTCTGAGTAAAGTTTTTATGCCCCGCCCTTAAGGGCGGGGTAACAAAATTCAAACTCAATGCCAATGGGCTTTAGCCCAACTTAGCCGGACAGTATTGATTTCTTATATAAAAAAAGCAGCCTTTCAAAAGCTGCTTTTTTGTTTGTTGTTTAAAACAATTTAATTCCCGCATGTTTGTGTATTGGACTCTGTCAACGTACCATTTGTATATGTCCAGTTAATCGTAATTGATGTGCCGCTTGGAGCTGTAGCTGTTGCTGTCATTGCAATGCCAACTGCTGATGTAATATCTACAACTTGCGAAAAAGGCATTGTAGGATTATTTACCGTAACGGTAGTACCCGTTGCATCCTTATACGTGAGTGCACTTACACTTACATTCCCGACTACGGAAGCTGTATAAGTAACTGTTCCCGCCGTCCCTGTAGTTGAAGTTGTCGTTTGCAAATTGCATTGTTTGTTGTTTGTACTACTGCTGCTTTTTTTACAAGAAAAAGACATACCCATTAAAAACAGGATAGCTAATAACCCGGTGATTTTTTTCATATTCTTTATTTTTGATAAAATAAATTCATATAAAGAATTCAACAAAATTTTTTCTTTAAAATGTAAATTTGCAATTGCTAAACTGGAAGTATGGAACCCGAGATGCGCGCATTTTTTATTCGGATTGTGAATACAATGTGTATCATAATTGTTTGGATGTTGCTGAATGCAACTATCGGCATTATGCTGCAATGGGGTTTTATCTACGATAGAATTACGTTGGGCAATATTATATTTTATACATGGCTCATAGCAAGTTTAGTCCTTAGTATTTGGATGATCAGAAATATTTGGAAGAAACCATTAGACCTTAGCTGAAAATGCTTCAACTGCTATGGTCTGCAACAATTACCCACTGCCCGTTTATTTTCCTGAACAGTAAAGTATAATAGCCGGAAGCATTGCCTATACTGCGTTTCAGCTCCCATTTCCCTACTATAAAATAATATTCATCCGATAATTTTTTCATGCTTAAAATAGTAGAAGTGAAATGGCCCATGTGTGCCGTGTCCGGGTAACTTCTTTTATACCCATTCAACGTGGTTTCATACCCGTATCGCGGCCCGGAACTACCAATAAACAGAAGGCTGTCATTGTTCCAATAACCAATCATAAATGAATCGAGATTGCCGCGGTTCCATGCCATATTTTGCCGCGATAGTATTTCACGTATAGCTGCTTCATCTTTATTTTGTGCAAATGAATTTGTAGCTGCAAAAAAAATGAATAGGAAGAATGCACTACAGAAAAAGTATTTTTGTTTCATACTATTTTTTTGAAAAATACATGATAAGCTTGAAATGAAAAAAAATGAATTGCCTTATAAGGCTCATTTACGAAAAGATAAAATACTTAAAGCAATTTTGAATAAACCTTGTGAAACGCTCGTCTTTCATCAAAATATTCCATTGCGATTGATGTCGGCTATCATGTCGCAGCAATTGAATACACGCGTTGCAAGAATTATTTATCAACGCTTCCTCGATTTATATAAAGGCAAAGAACCACGCCCTGCACAGGTTTTAGCCACACCGGATGAGGTATTGCGTGCAATAGGGCTGTCAAATGCAAAAGTGCAATATGTAAAAAATGTTGCACGGTTTTGCAAAGAAAATAATATCAACGATAAAAAATTATTGGCCATGGAGAATGAAGCGGTCCTGGAATTATTAACACAAATAAAAGGCGTTGGCAGGTGGACTGTAGAAATGCTCCTGATGTTTTCACTTGGCCGCGAAGATGTATTTGCAGTGGATGATTTTGGTTTGCAACAAAGTATTATCCAATTGTATCAATTAAAAACAAAAGACAAAAAAAAGTTGAGTGAAAGAATGTTGAAAA
>CAYXHX010000001.1:5031-28738 GCA_964464835.1 uncultured Chitinophagaceae bacterium
CCTGGAGCCCTTACCGCACTTATGCCTGCCTGCATTTATGGCAATGGAAAGACAATTGATTTTCTAACTATTTAATTTTTTCCATAAAATATCTTTCAAATTTTGTAACCCATCTCCTGTAATGGAAGAAATAAATACATGCGGAATATTTTCCGGCAATTCTTTTTCCAATTCCTTTTTCAATTCTTCATCAAGCATATCCGATTTTGAAATAGCAATCACAAATTCTTTTTGCAACATTTCAGGGTTGTATTGATGAAGTTCATTTTTTAATATTTCAAATTCTTTTCCTGCATCATCACTGTCTGCAGGAATCATAAAGAGTAAAACTGCATTCCGTTCAATATGCCTGAGAAAACGATGGCCTAAACCTTTTCCTTCGGCTGCTCCTTCAATAATTCCCGGAAGGTCTGCCATGCAAAATGATTGATTATCGCGATAAGCAACAATACCAAGTTGCGGGGTGAGTGTAGTAAATGCATAATTTGCAATAGCCGGTTTTGCAGCAGTAACCACAGATAATAAAGTAGATTTCCCTGCATTGGGAAAACCTACCAAACCCACGTCTGCAAGTACTTTCAGCTCCATGAGTTTCCAGCCTTCCATGCCGGGCATACCGGGTTGCGCATATTCCGGCGCCTGGTTGGTTGGTGTTGCAAAATGTGCATTTCCCAGACCGCCGATTCCACCGGGCAGTAAAATAATTTCCTGGCCGTCTTCTAAAATTTCCGCTTCTGTTAAACCTGTTAATTCATCTTTTGCAATTGTACCCAATGGCACTTGTATATAAATATCTTTTCCGGCTCTGCCCGATGAATTATTTTTTTGGCCGGCCTCTCCATTTTCGGCTAAAATATTTTTGTAGTACCGCAAGTGCAATAATGTCCACAATTGTTTATTTCCTTTTAAAATAATATGGCCGCCTCTTCCGCCATCACCTCCATCAGGGCCGCCTTTTGATGTAAGTTTATTGCGCATGAAATGCCTGCTGCCTGCACCACCATGCCCACTCCTGCAAAACACGCGTATGTAATCTATAAAATTTGTTTTCTCCATATTATCATTTATTTAAAGAAAAAAAAATGTGCCGGCATTACAAATACATAATTATGTTTTACATTTCACGCTGCCACATAAAAATATTTCAATTCAATGCCACAAAACAATTTATACAAACATAGGATAAGACACAGAAATGAGATTAAAATCTTCATGACTAAAAAGTTTTTTCAAAAATCATTTTTATTTTTTCTGTTGATGTTTCTGCAACTTCAATCATTTTCCCAACAAAAAACATCCTGGATAAGCGGACGCACTACCGGAAAAATTCCGCAACTGGCATATAGCCTCGGCAATGACCGGCTGGGCAGCTCTATGATGGGATATCTTGATTCGGATGTGCTGTTAAAAATTACTGACTCCACGCGAAACCATTACCGGGTGCAACTTTCAGCAAATCATAGCGCATGGATTGATAAGGATAATGTGAAACCCGATGCACGAACAAATAAATTTAATAAACCATTTTTGTTGAATAACTGGATTGCTTCAGGTGGAAATGATGGCTATGATACTTTGATCATGTTCATGGATGAAAAATTGCCATACAAAAGCAGGATGGAAATTAATCCTGCACGAATTGTGATTACTTTATTTGGTGTAGAAAGCAATACCAATTTTATCATGCATCACATCAGCACTTTAAAAGAAATTCAAAATATAGACTTTGATCAAACGGAGGATGATGTAGTGCAAGTAACCGTTGAATTGAAACATGCGCAACATTGGGGTTATACCTTAAATTACCACGATGACACATTGATGCTATTGGTAAAGCAGGCTCCCGGAAAAAATGCATTGAGTAATTTCAAAATTGCAATTGATGCCGGGCATGGAGGAAATAATCCCGGCTCAAGAGGAAATAATATGGGGCTTTTGGAAAAAACATATACTTTAATTTTTGCAAAAAAATTAGCGCAAGCGCTGGTGGATAGTGGTGCGCAGGTAGTGATGACGCGTGTGAATGATGCAAGTTTTGATAATACCGACCGGGTTTTATATTTACAAAAAGAAATGCCGGATATGATGATCAGCCTGCATTTAAATTCGGCGGATAACCGTGCGGCACAAGGCACGGGTACATTTTATAAATACCTCGGCTTTCGCAATCTCAGTAAATTTATTTTGGAACAAATATGTATATCCACACAAAGAAATGAATATGGGAATGTGGGAAATTTTAATTTCATTTTAAATACACCAACGGATTTTCCCAATGCATTGGTAGAGATCGGTTTCCTGAGTAATAAAGAAGAAGAACGAAAAATAATGAATGATGATTTTCAAAACCAGGTGGTACGCGGAATTGTAAATGGCATCCGGGAATTTATTCAAAAAGGCATGGCAAAAAATCCATGAAAGTCATAATAATGAAGCGGCGCTTTCATCTGCAAACCAATACAGCTCCCCATTTGAGGGATTGATAATTTGTGCTGGGAAATTTTCAGGTTGATACTTCCCTTTCAATACTTCCTGCATTGCCTGTGCTTTATCCTGGCCGGATACCATGAAAAAAATTTGAGCCGATAAATTTATCAAAGGTGGCGTAAGTGTAATGCGGTATTCCTGTTGCTCTTCCACCCAAGCAGATAAACACCATCTTTTAGATTCATGTATCACTGCATCCTGCCCGGGAAACAGGGATAATGTATGCGCATTGCTGCCAAGGCCGAGTAATACTACATCAAATTTATTTTCTACATTTTTTGTGGCAATAAAAAAATTGCGGATTGTTGTTTCATAGTCAGCCGCTGATTGATCCGGTGTAACATTTTCGGTATGAATAATATGAATTTGTGATGCAGGCACAGCCACATGATTTAATAATGTGGTAAAAGCCATACGCGCATTATTCCTTTCATCATGCAGGGAAACAAATCTTTCATCGCCGAAAAAAATATGCATTTTTTCCCAGTCAATTTTTTCTTTGTATGCATCAGATGCAAGCAACGTATATAATTCCACAGGCGTGCTTCCCCCGGAAAGTACCAATGAAAAAGAATCTTTCTTTTTTAAAACCTCGCCCACAATTTGCACAAGGTGATCAGCAATATCTAAGCTGAGATCGAAAAGGTTTTTGGATAAATGAAGTTTCATTTATGCTATTTTTTTTCTTTTGATGAAGCGTTTTCAGCAACTTCAGTTTTGCCCTGCAAAGAATTTTGTGCAGGCAGGCTCAACCAATTATTGCCATCCCTTGCAATCAATGCTTCTGCATCTTCCGGGCCCCAACTATCGGGGGCATAATTTGGAAAATCTACAGGCAATCTTGTTTGCCATGCATCCAAAACAGGCATCACTACTTTCCATGCAGCTTCTACCTGGTCTGCCCGCATAAACTGTGTGGTATTGCCTTCCAGCACATCGAGCAATAAAGTTTCGTATGCATCCGGTTGCACGGAATCATACGCATCAGAATATTTAAAAACCATATCTACCGGGTTTAAAACCATATCCTGCCCTGGCCTTTTTGTTTGAAAACGCAAGCGGATATCTTCATCGGGTTGAATGGTAATGGTGAGCCTGTTTGGCCGCCATGTTTCAGTAGCTTCAGCAGGAAAAGCAGAGTGTGGTGCTTTTTTAAATTGAACAGTAATCAATGTAATTTTTTCATGTAAATATTTTCCGGTACGTACATAGAAAGGTACATTTTGCCAGCGCCAGTTATCCACATAAAATTTCATGGCAGCAAAAGTTTCCACATTGGATTGCGGATCCACATTTTTTTCTTCGCGGTAGCCATTTACTTTTTCACCTTTCATCCAGCCTGCTTTGTATTGCCCGCGAACTGCATAGGCATGCACTTCATCCCGCGTGATTTTGCGAATGGCATTCAGCACATCTACTTTTTTATTACGGATTTCATTGGCTTCAAAATTAATCGGCGGCTCCATTGCCACCATACACAACAATTGTAAAATATGATTTTGAACCATGTCCCTGAGTGCGCCGGATTTTTCATAATACCCGCCTCGGTCTTCTACACCAATTTCTTCAGCAGCAGTAATTTGAATATGGTCAATATAATTTTGATTCCACAATGGTTCAAACAAAGCATTGGCAAATCTTAATGCAAGAATATTTTGCACCGTTTCTTTTCCAAGAAAATGATCAATGCGGTAAATCTGGTCTTCTTCAAAAAGTTTTAATAACAAAGTATTCAATTCCCGGGCGCTTTTCAAATCAAAACCAAAGGGCTTCTCCACTACAATCCTTGTGCAGTCGGCATCTTCGCATATTTTAAATTTACCCAATTCAGTAGCTATGGTGGGGACAAGTTGCGGGGCAACGGCGAGATAAAAAACCGTTTTGGCTTTTTCTTTCCATTCAGCCTGTAAATCTTTGGCTTTAAGTTCTATGTTTTTGTATGCCTTATCATCTTTCACATCCATATTCATGAAAGAAATATTTTTTGCAAACTCTTTCCATTTACTGCCATCTTTATCATCATTGCGTTCACTGAATTCTTTGATGCCTTCTTTCAGAAAATTGCGGTATTGTGTGTCATCAAATACGGTACGCCCCATGCCGATGATGGCAAATTTTTCCGGCATCCAACCATCTAAATATAAATGAAAAAGTGACGGGCCGAGTTTACGATGTGTAAGGTCGCCACTACCGCCAAAAATAAAAATGATGGAAGCGGGTGGTTTTGTTTTATTGGATTGCATATCTACAATTAATTTTTATTGAGGTCTTTGTATTCTGATGGGGTAACCGGTTTCCAATCAGAGTGGAAAATTCCTTTTTTATCGGTACGCAAATAGGTATGTGCGCCGAAATAATCTCTTTGTGCCTGTACCAGGTTTACCGGCATTTTTTCTTTGGTATATGCATCAAAATAATTGATGGCGCTGCTGATACCGGAGCTTGAAACCCTTGCCTGTATTGCTGCCCGGAGAAACCTGCGTGTTCCGGGGGCTTTACTTTTTATGCGCTTTGCAATATTTTTATCTAACAGTATATTGGGAAAATTATCCTTACTCTTTTTAAATATGGCATAAAATATATCAAGGAAATTGGAACGGATAATGCAACCACCTCTCCAAATTTTCACTACATCATTCAAAGGGATTTCCATTTTTAATTTGGATGATGCCTGGTACAACATAGATAAACCCTGTGCATACGCAATCACCATTGAAAAATATAAAGCATCGTGTGCATCTTTGATCAATGCATCTTTTTTGGTTGCTATTTTATTACTTTTTACCTGGTATAATTTTGATGCCTGTATTCTTTCATCTTTATAATCTGATAAATCGCGCATGGCAACAGCCATATCAATACAGGGAATTGCTATGGGTAAATCCATAGCATCTTGTGAAGTCCATTTACCGGTACCTTTTGAGCCTGCCTGGTCCAAAATCATATCCACCAAAAAATTATCGGTTGCTGTATCTTTTATTTGAAAAATGTCACCGGTAATTTCCAGGAGATACGATTTCATATCACCGGTATCCCATTTTTGAAAAACATCTGCCAATGCTTCATTCGTTAAACCGAGCCTGGATTTCAAAAAATCATATACTTCACTAATCATCAGCATGATGGCATATTCAATTCCATTGTGAACCATTTTTACATAATGCCCGGCTGCATTTTTACCCATATAAGCCACGCAAGGTTCGCCGTTTACTTTGGCTGAAACCGCTTCCAGCAAAGGTTGTACGGCTTTCCATGCTTGCATGTCGCCACCCGGCATAATGCTTGGGCCAAATCGTGCGCCTTCTTCACCGCCACTGATTCCAACGCCCATAAAATGAATGCCTTTTTCTTCTAATGATGTAATGCGGCGCAATGTATCCGTATAGTGTGAGTTTCCGCCATCAATGATGATATCACCGGGTTCTACAAGCGGAAGTAAATTACTGATTACCTGGTCCACCGGGTTTCCTGCCGGAACAAGCATCATTACTTTTCGTGGTTTTTCCAGGCTTTTCATCATGTCCTTTAACGCATGAAAGCCTTTGGTGATGGTATTTTTGGTAGCATCTTTTTCTAATAATTCACATTTCGATATATCCAAATCAAATCCTGCAACGGCATAACCATGATCTGCCATATTCAATAAAAAATTTCTACCCATTGTACCTAATCCGATCATTCCGAAATTGTATTGCCTGTCTGCCATGCGCATTTATTTTTTTTGAATACTTGCAATGTAAGAAATATGCGTTGGAAAGCATGGCTTATTTCACAGATTTATACCACTAACTTAACAGATACTTAATACTTTTGTGAAAATATTTTGAACATGCCGAATGAGATGGATGCTTTCAACGAGTACCGTGAAAAGATGAATGAAGTGATTCTCGGGAAAAATAATCTCGTATTGAAAAGGCTTTTTAATTTGGATACAAATACCTATGAAGCAGGCGCTTTGGATATAAAAACAAAGGAAATGCTTGGGCTTGTAGCTTCCATGGTATTGCGCTGTGATGATTGTATAAAATATCATTTGGGGAAATGTAATGAAGCCGGCGTTTCTACGGAAGAAGTATATGAAATATTTGCTGTAGCAAATATTGTTGGCGGCACCATTGTGATTCCGCATACAAGGCGTGGCGCTGAATATTGGGAAACATTACAGGATTTGCATAGATAAAAGGCCGAACTTTGTACAATTAATTTTTATAAAAATGGCGACAGAACAAGCAGCACTCACTGCAAAAGATTTTGCAACCGACCAGGAAGTCCGTTGGTGCCCGGGTTGTGGTGATTATTCCATACTTGCACAGGTACAAAAGATAATGCCGGGAATAGGCATTCCAAAAGAAAATATTGTCATCATCAGTGGCATTGGTTGCAGCAGCCGCTTCCCTTATTATATGAATGTGTATGGCATGCATTCCATTCATGGCAGGGCTACAGCCATTGCCACCGGTTTAAAAGCATCGAGGCCTGAATTGAGTGTGTGGATTGTAACGGGTGATGGAGATGGCTTAAGTATTGGCGGAAACCATACCATTCATTTATTAAGAAGAAACCTTGATGTGAATATTATGCTTTTTAATAATCAAATTTATGGACTTACAAAAGGGCAGTATTCGCCTACTTCCGAAGAACATAAAATTACCAAGAGCACGCCTTTTGGCAGTATAGACCATCCTTTCAATCCGCTCGCACTTGCTTTGGGTGCAGATGCAAGTTTTATTGCTCGCAGCATGGACAGGGATCCCAAACATTTGCAGGCAATGCTTACCAGGTCTCATCAACATCATGGCGCATCATTTTTAGAGATTTATCAGAACTGTAATATTTTTAATGATGGCGCTTTTGAAATTTTTACAGAGAAAAAAACCAAACCTGATGAAGCTTTATTTTTAGAACATGGAAAACCGCTTGTATATGGCGCAGAAAATAATAAGGGCATAAAAATAGATGGCTTGAAACCCGTGATGGTAGATTTACATGATGGCTTCAGCCATGATGATTTATGGATCCATGATGAAAAAGATTTTTATAAAGCACAGGTACTCACGCGCATGTTTGATTCACCGCACCTGGAAGGCCATTTCCCAAGGCCATTTGGTGTTTTTTATGAAACGCAAAGAGCTTGCTATGAAGATGTGATGCGGATGCAAATTGAAGAAGCCATTATCTCCAAAGGTGAAGGCGACCTCGATCAGTTATTAAGAGGAAAAGATACCTGGGAAATTGCATAATTTTTCATCATCATTTTTTTTCAATAAAAATTTTTAGATCAAAAAGATATGCCCCGATTGGATATACAAAATATGAAAGCTGGGTTACGGCAACAGTGGCTGCAACATGCCATAGCGCCGCGGCCAATTGCATTTGCAAGTACGATAGATAAAGAAGGGAAAGTAAATCTTAGCCCGTTTAGTTTTTTCAATATGTTTTCTGCAGCGCCGCCCATCGTTATTTTTTCACCGTCGAGAAGAGTCCGCGATAATACCACGAAACATACTTTGCAAAATATACTGGAAGTGCCGGAAGTGGTCATTCATATTTGTGATATGGATATGGTACAACAAGTGAGCCTGGCGAGTTGTGAATTTCCCAAAGGCGCGAATGAATTTATTAAAGCCGGCTTTACGCCGGAAAAAGCACAGCTCATTTCGCCGCCGATGGTGAAGGAAGCAAAAGTAAAACTGGAGTGTAAAGTATTGGAAGTAAAAAGCCTTGGCGAAACAGCAGGTGCGGGGCAGTTAATCATTGCAGAAATTTTGTATATGCATGTGGATGAAAGTATTTTGAATGACAATAAAGATATGATTGATCAGCGCAAACTGCACCAGGTAGCGCGCCTTGGGGCAAACTGGTATTGTGTGGTGAATGAAAATAATTTATTTGAAGTAGAGAAACCAAATACACAAATAGGCATTGGCGTGGATGCCATACCGGAATCCATCAGGAAAAGTAAAACACTTACGGGCAATCATTTGGGTATGCTTGGGAATGTACATGAGCAGCCTGAAATTGATCCGGCATTTGAAGATGAGCAACTCAAAAATATTTTTCAATATTTTTCTGTAAATCCCGAAGAGATGGAAAATGAATTGCATGCCTATGCAAAAAAATTATTGGATGAAGGAAAAGTGGCGCAAGCATGGCAGGTGTTGCTGGCTTTGTAAATATTTATTTCAATGCCTTGGAACTTCCCTGCAATGCCTCCTCAAAAATTTAAGTTAAGCGGCCCGGGACATTGCGGAAATCAAAGTTCAATTGAATTTTTTAATATTCACATTTCATGCAGTAAAAAACCATTAACTAAAAATTAAAAAATGAAAATCGCAATATCCCTTTCATTCACACGTGGCTATGTTAGGAAAATTTGTAAGGGCCGCATGATACATATAGATTTCTTCAACTTCCTTTGCCCTATTGGTAGGTGTCATCACCTACCAAAAAAATTGATTAGCTCTTATGGTAGGTCTCCTCACCTACAGAAAAAAGTTTCATAAATTTACGTATGAATATTTTCCACAAACGCCAGGGACAAATGGAAAATAACTTGTGTTATTTCTATACTGATACGATTTATGGGTTTAAACATTTATTGGCAGACGATGCATTGAAACTTATTGTAATTTCTTCACTGCAATACTTAGTACAAAAGCAATTAGTGCTATTATATGGTTTTGTAATTATGCCTAATCATATCCATTTATTGTGGTACAATAAAGAACAAAATGGTAAAGAAAGCGTAGCCGGAAGTTTTTCAAAATTCACAGCACATCAGTTTAAAAAATATCTTTCGAAAAATGGAAAGCTGCAAACATATGCATCAGAGAAACAAGACCGGCAATATCAATTTTGGAAAAGAGACCCTTTGGCTATACCAATAAGTACAGTAAAGATTTTAATAAGCAAACTCGATTACATCCACAACAAACCGGTAAAAGAAAAGTGGAAGTTGTGTTTATTTCCGGAAGAATATAGGTGGAGTAGTGCAAGGTTTTATATAGAAGGTATTGATGAATTTAATATGATAACGCATTTTCGGGATTAAAGAAATTAGGCAGGTGAGGACATCTGCATATAGAAAAAGTTTTGTTTGAAGTTTGTATTTGAGGTTTATCAAAATGAACAAAGAAAAAGAATATAGGTAGGTGATGACACCTACCTATAGAAAAGAAAAAGAATGTAGGTAGGTGAGGACACCTACCTATAGGAAAATGTAACAATTTTCCTTTTTTGTCATTGTCAAGTTTTCAATATCCTGCAGACGTTTCAAAATTTTTTATCAACAGCCCGGATGTGATTATTGCCGGTTACGAAATCAATTACAACAGTAAAACATCTGCAAATTTTGTCGCATTATTCGATATCTTCCACACAATATAAAAGTTTATTTTTAAATTGTGTAATGTTTTTAAAAGAACATAAATCATATTATTCTTTTCGCATTGGCACATCATTAGTAAAATGTATGTCGCCACAACGTCTCTCCAGAATTTAAACAAAGGGTCAAAAGATGCCCCTTTGGGATGGAGATGCCGGGGAGAAAGTTTATTCAACTTCGTGCAGATACGGATACAACGGAGTTGAAAAGGACAATGAAGTTGTTGGGGAAGGCAACTACCTTTGACAAACTCGGTATTAGATAAACTGTTTGGAAATTACAAAACCAATGGTGGAAAGTTCTCTGAAAATTATTATGAAGATTTTGGAAAACACTTATTTATTACAACTATCTTACGATGTTTTTTATAAGTAGATTTGCCTATGAAGAAAATACTCCTCGTTTTATTTGTTTTTTTTACAGCACAAATATTTGCCCAAACTATGACTGGGACTGTATTTGACGATGCACAGAAAAAACCTGTTGCCTATGCAATTGTCATTTATGCCAATCATCAGAAAATAATGTATACAGATTCAGCCGGTTTTTTTTCTTTACCGAAAGATTCTTTGTATAATGACGATACTATTTTTATTCAAAATATAGGTTATCAAACAATTTCAATCCCTGTGATGAAAATGAAAGATGCAGAAAACTATTTCTTAATATCTGCAGAAAATTTGTTGAAGCCCGTTTTTATAACCGCATGTAAAAAAACCAAAAGTTTTGATATTAATAAAAGAATCGGGCGTATCACACAGTATATTGGGCCTGGCCCAGAATATAAACTGATTATCCTTGCGAAATATGAAAACAATGCCGGCAAGCCCGGTTATATACATGCATTGTCAATTTACCTGGATGAACCGGATAAAACGCATGCACTTCCACTACGCATTCATTGGTATGAATGGGATGTAGTACATCAACAACCCGGGAAAGAATTGACAGATACCAATCTTATTGTTTATCCGTATAAAAAAGGCTGGAACAGTTTTGATATCCCGGACTATACCATTTTTTTCCCTGCACAGGAAATTGTAATGGGTATTGAATTTATTTATTCGCCTGAATATTATAAGGAATACGCGGCATTAAAAACTTCTGCCGAAAAAGTAAAATGGTTTGCCGATATGAAAAACCGTTGGGTACTCGGTATGCAAAATGTACGCGACAAATCAGAGGGAGGTTTTTATATGGTTAATAATGTTTCAACCATAAAAGCATACGGGCAGCGCTTTGAACGATTTTATATAAGGCCTGCACTCAAATTTTCTATTAATGTTTGTGTAGAAAAATAATAAATGAATAATGGAATAAATGTAAATTAAATTCTTACACCGCACATTTCTCATGATAATTGATCAATTCAATGGGAGTTTTTAAAATTTCAAAACCCGTATATTCATTTTCAATTTCATCCAATACTTCATTGATTTCATCGGGCAATTTCAACGTGACCAGGCGATTGCGGTATTCTTTGATATTCGGCAAACCTTTCAGGTAATTTGCATAATGCCTGCGCATTTCATTGATGCCCACTACCGGCCCTTTCCAGGCTAGTGATTGCGTAAGATGTTTCCTGCATACTTCCACTCTATTTTTCACGGATGGCGATGGCAAATGTTCGCCCGTTTCCAGGAAATGCCTGATCTCATTGAAGATCCAGGGATAACCAATAGCGGCACGTCCAATCATGATGCCATCCACGCCATACCGGTTTTTATATTCCAATGCTTTTTCTGCACTATCAATATCGCCATTGCCAAAAATGGGGATATGAATACGTGGATTGTTTTTCACTTTAGCAATCAGGCTCCAGTCTGCATGCCCTTTATACATTTGTGCCCGTGTACGGCCATGAATGCTCAAAGCCCGGATACCCACGTCCTGCAAGCGTTCTGCCACTTCTTCAATGTTCAGGCTGGCTTCATCCCAACCCAATCTTGTTTTCACAGTTACAGGCAGGTTTGTACTTTTTACAACTGCATCCGTTAGGCGGACCATTAAATCAATGTCTTTTAAAACACCGGCGCCGGCTCCACGGCAAGCAACTTTTTTTACAGGGCATCCAAAATTAATATCCAACAATTCGGGCTGCACGGTTTCTACAATCTTTGCACTCATTGCAAGCGCTTCTTCATCGCCGCCAAAAACCTGGATGCCCACGGGCCTTTCATTATCGAAAATATCCAGTTTCCGACGGCTTTTAATAGCATTGCGAATAAGGCCTTCACTGCTGATAAATTCGGAAAACATCAGGTCTGCGCCATTATCTTTGCAAACTGCACGGAAGGGTGGGTCACTCACATCTTCCATAGGTGCAAGCAAAAGCGGAAAAGCCGGTAATTGGATGTTCCCGATATTAACCATTTTTAAAATTTATATTCAGGTATTTTTTTGTGAAAAAAAATAAAATGCAAATTTACAACCTTATTTTTGAAAGATATGCAAGGCAATAAAAACTGGTCTCCCTGGATGCAACTCGCTATCCTATTGATGTTGTGTGGTGCAGGTTTAATTTTTAGCTCAGTTATTTCTGCGGGAATAGCTATTTTCTTTTTTCAAATTCCATTCGACAAACTTTCAGAAGGATTATTAAACCCCAAAAATGTGGTATTGCTTCAAACGCTTCAAACGGTTAGCAGTTTTTTAGTGATGGCTTTGCCGGCGATCATCTTTAGTTTGATGATGAATAAAAAAGATTCCTTTGGCACACTTGGTTTCAACCGTGCTATCAGTGGAAAACAATTTTTTATCATTGTGCTTATGGCCATTTCCGGTTTATTCATTGGAGGTACTTTGGCAGAATTGAATAGTATGATTCCGCTATCAAAAAATGCCACGCAATTTTTTCAGCAATTGGAAGAATCCTATAATGACCAGGTTTTTGCATTGGCAAATATGAAAACCAATACAGATTTTATCATTTCATTATTGGTATTGGCATTGATTCCTGCCATTTTTGAAGAAATGCTTTTTCGTGGCGCATT
The DNA here is from genome assembly GCA_964464835.1 of uncultured Chitinophagaceae bacterium. GTDB lineage: Bacteria > Bacteroidota > Bacteroidia > Chitinophagales > Chitinophagaceae > JAFDXJ01. Next base: position 17,896 of record CAYXHX010000001.1, read on the forward strand.
ACAACCGGTATGTATTTCACTTACCAGGAATGTATTTATTGGAATACTTGTTACCAGCATATTATTCAGCGCCATTCATTTTTCATTTTATGGTTTTTTGACACGGTTGTTCCTGGGATTATTATTGGGGTTTGTATATTATATCAGTAAAAATTTGTGGCTAAGCATCAGTGTTCATTTTTTCAATAATGCAGTGGCAGTTACACAATTATATACATTGAGTAAAGCAGGTATGCTGAATAATGAATCCATGAATGACCATATCCCCTGGTATTATGGTGTGATAGGTATTGTAACGCTTGCCATGTTATTTTATAATTTTAAAAGAGAAAGTGAGTTGGTAATTGCCAGGCATCAAATCATGAATCATAAATTTTAAAAACATGAAAGGTTGGGTAAAAATATATGCAACGCGCAATTATCCAAAAGCGAATATTATTAAGGGAATGTTGGAAGAAAATAATATCCGGACCATTATCTTAAACAAGCAGGATAGTAGTTATGTAAATTTCGGCGATATAGAATTATATGTACCGGTGCACTTCAAAGAAATCGCGCTGAACCTCATTGAAAAAGGGTTTCTCAACTAAAGCCAGGTAGTATTTCATCATCAATTCATATCAATGGCATTTAATTTCCAGGTATTTAAAACAAGAACATTGACGGCAATTGTTTTTGCAGCCGTAATGCTGTTTGGTTTATTTTTAAATACATGGAGTTATTTCATATTATTCACATTGATTCAATTTGGCTGCTGGTATGAATATCAAAAATTGATGTCAGTAATTTTTCCATCCTATCAAAAAATTTCAATTGCTCAGCAATTAACCTATCCTTTTTGTGGATTTTTATTAATGCTTTATACAAGCGGCTTACTGAATAATTTTTATGTTGACAACAAGAACGGGTTCATTGGTTTGCTCGTTGCTTTAATGGCAATCATCGAAATCCTGTTTTTTAGAAAAGACAGTTTTAAAAAAATAGCTGTATCCTTAGGCGGTTTTTTGTATATCTCTATTTCAATCACAAGTATGGTTTCGTTCAGGTTTTCAGGAAATTATTTTTCCGGAACTGAATTTCATTTTGATATGGGTTTATTTATTCCAGTATTATTGATAGCCACAATTTGGATCAATGATACGATGGCATATATCGTTGGGTCGTTTATTGGTAAAACACCACTCACAAAAATTTCTCCAAAGAAAACCTGGGAAGGTACCATTGGCGGGGCTTTGCTGGCGATGATCGTAGTAAGTATGCTTGCTTATTTTTTATTTGCAGCAGATTTCTTACTCATGATTTTTTTCACGTTTATAGCAGTTGTTTCCGGTACATTTGGCGACCTGTTTGAAAGTAAATTAAAAAGGCTGGCTAATGTAAAGGACAGCGGGAATTTTATGCCGGGCCATGGTGGTTTCCTGGACAGGTTTGATTCTTTATTATTTGCTGCACCGGCTGTTTGGGTGCTGATGCAATTTTTTTAAAAATATATTTACTTGTGTTTGAGTTGTTGCATTACTTCTTCTTTCCGCCTGCGGGAAATTTCTACAATTGAATTATCACACATTTGCAACCCATTATCAATGTTGTATGATTTTACATAACTCGTATTAATAAGATGTGATTTATGGGTGCGTAAAAAGAAATAATCCTGCAACAGGTCTTCATATTCTTTTAATGTTTTTGAGGATAAAAGCGGTTTGCGGTTGGTAAAATAAAAACGGGTATAATTACTCACGCCTTCAAGGCGGATGATTTCATCCGTATTAAAAAAATGTACTCCTTCGTTGGTACTGATGGCAAGCCTGAAATCTTTTTTCTCCGCTTGTATATTATGCAAAAGATTTTGGTACAATGCATGCTGGCTTTCTTTCTGCATGGCTTTTTTTATAAACCGCTTCATTGCATTGCGCAATTCTTCTGCATCAATGGGTTTCAATAAATAATCCAATGCGCTGAATCGTATGGCCTGTATGGCATAGACATCATGGGCTGTTGTAAAAATGATATCGAATGGAATATTATTAAAACTATTCAGCAAGTCAAAGCCTGTTTCATTCGGCATTTGAATATCGAGGAAAACGAGTTGTGGCTTATATGTGGCAATCAATGGAAGAGCTGTACGTGCGCTGCTCGCGGATCTTAAATCCGTAATTTCGGGCACATACCTTTCTATCATTAGTTTCAATGTTTTCAATGCGGCGGGTTCATCATCCACCATCAAGGCCTTAATCATGAATACTAAGATAGGAATTTATTACTACAAAATATAAATACTCAGGGTTACTTGCGTACCTTTTATTTTTCCGGCTTTGTCGGTAATGTCGGAAATGGATGCGCCGAAGGGTTTGTTGTATTGCTGTTGTAAAATGTGCAGGCGTTCAGTGATTAAAGAAAGGCCACGGGAAGGATAGCGGCTTTGAGAAGCATTTTGTTCCTTTAATTTGGTGGATGCTTCCCGTCCTATGCCATTGTCATTGATCCTGGCAAGGAGTATATCCTCCGAATTCAGTGTAAATTCAATCAATATTTTTTTATTGTCTTTTTGTGATGCAAGGCCATGCCAGATAGAATTTTCTACAAAGGGCTGCATGATCATTGGTGGTATTTTAATTTCGGAAACGTCTATTTCATCATCCACAATTATTTCAAATTCAAAAGCTTCATCAAAACGCAATTGTTCGAGTTGCAGGTATAAGGTAAGCATTTCAATTTCTTTTTCAAGGGTAATAAAATACTTATCACTTTGATTTAAAATTTCGCGTTGTAACCTGGAAAATTTGGATAAATATTTATTGGCATCATCCACATTCCCGGTAAGGATATATTGTTGTATGCTATTCAATGCATTGAAAATAAAATGCGGGTTCATCTGTGAACGCAATGCAGTGAGTTGTGAAGCAGCAAGATCGCGATGCAGTTTAATGACTTCAATTTCTTTTTCACGGGCAATATTTTCTGCAGTTACTTTTTTGATCTTGTCGGAACAAAGGGATGCAATTGTGGTAAGTATTTGTAAATGCCTGTTCGTATAAAAATCTTTTCGAATATTTTCACTGTCAATTACACCCATTACTTCATCATGGTCTAAAATAGGTACGCAAATTTCTGAGAAACGTGCAGCATCATCTATTATATATCGTGTATCATTCGTAGTGTCATTGATAATTTCAGCCTTGCCGCTTACAGCTACGGAACCGACGATACCTTTATGGAATGGGATCTCCAAAGGATTAATGATTTTATTTTCCTCAGTTGTTTTAGGGCCCCATGCAGCTTTTTGTATCAACACTTTTTTATCTTTATCTATTAAATAAATGACGCAATCTTCAAAGCCCAGTTTAGCAATACAATTTTTAGCAACATCCCATAATATTTCCTCCACTGTATTTTTATCTGAAATAGAGCTTGCAAAATAGCTGATTACTTTTTCTACTTCAAGCTGGAGTTGATAAGAATTTGCTTTTATGGTTTGTAATTCTGTTTTGCGGGCTTCTTCTTTTTTGATATTGGCAACTCTTTTTTTCAAAAGAAAAAATAAAAGTGCAAAGAAGCACAATAGCGCTGCTGAAATAAGCCAGGGATTCAGCCAAAAGGGTGGCGTAATTTCGAAGGAAAAACTTGCCGGTGCAGTCCATTGATTACCTCCTGATGATGCACGCACCTGGAAAATGTAATGGCCTGCCGATAAATCCCGTAATGTGACCATGGATGTAGCATTAATATTGATCCAGGCAGAATCTACATTTAGCAAACGGTATTGATAACTGATAGCAGAAGGATTTGAAAAATAAACTTCTTCAAAATGAATAGTTATCGGAGGCATACCATAAGGAATTTGGTAGGATTGCTGTAGTGTACCCGACAAATAAAATAATACAGAATTGCCCTGGACGACTTTTGAAATACGTATGGGAGGCAATTTTTCTTTTTCAGTAAAATCATTGGGATTAAAGGAAATTGTTCCATAAGATGATGCAGCCCAAATTGTGCCATCTTTGGCTTGCAGCAATTCAATATATTTATAAGAAGTATTGAGAAATTCAGTGCCGGCATCATAATAACGAAACATGAAGGTACCCGGCTCCATTCGAAAAAGGCCATTATATGTTGCCAGCCAAATAATTTGATCCGTATCTATAAGAATACTTAAAAAGCCGATACTTTTATATTTTCCTTCCGTAAAGAAATGGTTGGTAAGGATGGGTTTATTGTCATCGTTGATAGTGCAAACTATGATGCCGCTTCCCAAAGTTGCAATCCATAAATTTCCATTCGCATCTATTTTTAAATCCATAATATCCGGGTTGGCAATATTTGAATTGAACAATGAGATTTTGTATAAAGAATCATTGAATAGCCTGAAAAGGCCGAATTCGGAACCTACCCATATATTTCCTTTTTTATCTTCGGCAGCAGCATTAAAATGGCTGTATGTAGCTGAATTACTTTGATAAATAAAATTTTTAAAATTTACTTTTCCGGTAACTGGGTTTGAAATGATTTGCGTTAAACCTTTATCTCCACCTGTGAATAATCGGCCATCTTTTGTTTTTAAAAAAAAGGAATTTGTATTATCCCTCAAACCTTCACTGGTAGTATAAAAACTGAGATGATTGTTCTTAAACCTGGCAAGCCCCTGGTAACCGGAACTAAACCATAAACTCCCTTCATCATCTTCCTGTATCGAAAAAATTTCAGCACGTGAAAATACCCGGGGCAATTTTTTAAAAGGTATTATATCATTATTTTTTATCTCGTATAAAATTCCATGATTGCTCCCTGCAAGAATTTCCCCGGCCCGAGTTTGGAAAATGCTGTAAATTTCATTTTGTGGTGCATCATCTTGTTTAACATAACTTTTAAATAGAATGGGCTTCATATAAATCAACCCTTCATTGGTAGCAATCCAGAAATTCCCTTCATGATCCTGCCACAATTGTTTTATCCATCGTATATACTTTTCTTCAACTTCAGCTGTTTCTTTAATAGCAAAGGTTTTGGGATTGATCGTGTAAATGTATTTCCCTGAAATATATAGAATATTATTGCCACTTTGTAAAAGATAATATCCATACGATAATAATATATTTAATTCTTTTACTTTTTTTCCATCATACACCAATAAACCGGAAACACTGCAACTAATAAATAATTTATTATCCATGAATGATAGTGAATTGCAATAATCCACATTGTTCTGCGTAACCCAAATACTTGAGAAAATATTATTTTTCAATGACACTACTTCATTGTAACTTGAAAAATAAACAATGCCATTCGGGCCTAAAATAATTTTAATTGCTTTTTGCTGATCCGGGAACATTTTTTTCCAACCTTCAAATTGAAATATGGTAATATCAATGGATTTGTTTTTAAGGATTCCCTGTAATTTTTGTTGGGGAATTTTTATAGGCCCCATTCCGGTACCCAACCACAAATTTTTAGCACTATCAAAAGTAATATCATATACAGGCACTTGTAATTTTTCAAACTCAATAAAAACAAGCGTATCAGAGTCTATATAGAATAAGCCGTTTTCCGAACCCATCCAAAGACGATTTTCAGTGTCTTCTTTGAAACAATACACACTGCCAACAGGCATATTATCGGCATACATAAATTGCTCCATTGTAGTACCGTTATACCTTGTACAACCCATACTATGGCCTATCCATAAATTATAAAAATGATCCTGGCTCACCGTAAAAAAATCAGATGATGGTATGCCATCTTTCACCCCAAATATTTTTGTTTGGTATGCTTGTACAGGCTGTGCTGCTGTTGTAAAAAAAGTTGCAATATATATACATGCAAGGCAAAACAAACGTGGTATATATATGTAAGTGCGCAAATGAAAACGGGGTTTAGTTTTTTGTAAAAATCTTTGATGTAGTATACCTATGCCGAAATTTTAAATATGCATACTTTATTCTAAACTAAATCAAATTTAAATATAAGAAGCCAAAAAAAACAGGTGTATAGAGTTTATGTAGCGGACAGAACCGATTATTAAACGGCAAAGCTTGTTTTTGACTGATTCAAAATTTAACCCAATGACCGTCATTTGTTAGTACCTTTGCCGCTCAATCAATCATTACATGTACATCCATAAAGAAGGATATAAAACAATTGTTATCATTGCTTGCGGCCTTGGATTGATCAATATCTTGTCCTTTCTCTTTCTTAGCCCACTCATTCCAATACTGTCAATAATATTATTGATGTTATCTCTCGCATTTTTATTTTTCATCATATCTTTTTTTCGAATCCCCATTCGTACGCTTACCATTGCGGAAAATAAAATTATTTGCCCTGCAGATGGAAAAGTAGTAGTTATAGAAGAAATATTGGACCAGGAATTTTATCAGGATAAAAGAATCCAGGTAAGTATATTTATGAGCCCGGCAAATGTGCATGTAAACCGAAACCCCATCAGTGGCCAGGTAAAATATAAGAAATACCATAAAGGAAAATACCTCGTCGCCTGGCATCCAAAATCTTCTACCGAAAATGAACGATGCAGTGCAGTGATTGAAAATAATAAAGGAAGTATTTTGGTAAAACAAATTGCCGGCGCTGTAGCTAAACGCATTTGCAATTATGTAGAAACCGGTATGGACGTGAAGCAGGGTGAAGAACTTGGCTTTATCAAATTCGGCAGCCGCGTAGATGTGCTTTTACCAATAAACGCCGACGTAAATGTACAAATCAATGATATTGTGAAAGGCGGTGTATCAGTACTTGCAACCTGGTAATAAAAAAACATTTTTTGCTTTCTCTTCCTCCATAAATGCCTCAACTTTTTATCCATATATTTTTTAAAAAAAAAGATTGCTGCAAGGATACAACAATCTTTTTATCCTGCTTTCTAATTCCATTTATCCGGGGCTAATTGTATTTCCATACCAATTTATTTTCCGGCTTGCAAACATCACAATGGCAAGAATTACAAACAAACCAATACTTCCTACAATCAACGCCGTGTCTTCGAGCCGTATCAAAATAAAAATAAACCCATACAAACCGCTCAACATACAGAAAAAAATGCCGGCTGTTTTCCAGTTTTTGAAATGGCTTTTTACATAGATACTGATTAATAAAACAGTAGCCAAAGCTGCTATTAAATAGGCATAATCAAATAAAATATATTCGCTGAAAGACAACAGGAGTGTATAAAAAATTACCAACGCAAGCCCAACCAACACATATTGCACCGGGTGAAATGGTTTTTTCTGCATGATTTCAATGATAAAGAAAAATGCAAAACTAAGCCCGATAAAAAGGATAGCATATTTTACACTGCGCAATGTTTGGCCATATTGATCCGCAGGCTGCACAAGGCTTACACCAAAAGATAAATCATTTTGTAAAAAATTATTTGGCACTGTCTCTTCTTGCATTGTATTCTGTGCCGGGTAGTTTTGTGCAGTTCTAAATTGCTTCAATTCATTTTCAGCAATAACAGTTCCGAAGGGTAAATTTGCCTGGCTAAAATCCCATTGCGCCGAAAAACCTGTTTCAGAAATATTGTGTTTGCCGGGTATTACATTTCCATCAAAAGACGGATTCGGCCACGTGGAAGAAAGTTGGAAAATACTGTTTGCACTTAAAGGCATGAAATGCAATTGGCTGCTACCTTTCAGCTTCATGCTCAGTTGAAATTGTACCGGCATATTTAAATGGGATGAATCAAATTCCACCATGGCCGATAAACCTGTTTCACCCAAATCTCCAACCGGAAGGCCAGGAGAAAAATGAATTTTTTCATGATTGAATTGAACCGCCATTTCTTCTTCAATGCCTTTGAAATCTGATAATGAAAAACATAAACGCGAATTTTTAAAATCCAGGTTTGCCTGAATGATGTTATCCGGGATATGTATGTTGAAATTTCCCTTAAAAATCAAATCTGTTTTATACAACAGCACTGTATAAATAGATCGTTTCCTTTCTTCAGGTTGAATGGTGCCGGTAACATGCAGGTCTTCAGGAAGCAGGATAATATTTTTTTTGGCAGGAACCGTTTTTCCTTCCTTGTTGGTCATTGAATAGTTATAGGGCACTACTAAAAATGGCCCCGATAAAGTTTGTGCCATTGCCCATTTATTGCTTACTTCCCGCACTACCTGTTGTTGCCTTTCCTGCCTTTCGGTTACCAGGTTATTAATGAATATTGTGGGAATCAGCATCAGGAGAATTAAAATGCCTGTAATGAATCCTTTCAGTAAATAACTGTTGGATGGTTTTCCATCAGCTATTGGTTGTTCTTGAATTTCCATGGTTTTATATTTATTGGTTGATGAAAAAATGCAAACAAAAATTTGAGTTAGCGTTGAGTTGTCAAACCCCTGGATGTGTAAGCAATCCAAAATTTGTCGAATCAAAATGATGCAGGGAATAATAGTTGCTAAAAAAAGAATAACAATAGTGATAGAGGTTATTTCGAGTAAGCCCATTGCTCCCGGGATACCTGCCGAGTAGAAAATTCCACCAATCAGAACCCCATAAATGAATGAAAGGCTGAAAAGTGGAATAAAAAATTTGAACAATTTTGTTATAGAAGACTGCGATGATTTTTTAATAAAATAGATGCAAATCCATATTGCAATAATTCCCGGTATGCTCCCGATCAATGAAATAAAAAAAAGAATGAAGTAAACATACAGCTCGAAGGATTTTCCCAGGAAATTCATAAAAGTAGCAGCACTGATCGCAACAAAGAATGAAGACATGAACCAGAAGTTGAATAATGTATTGGTGATTTTTGAATTCATATTAAAAGTGCTTTGAATTTCAAAGTATAAATAGAAAAAAAATTATTTTGAGTTATTGATTAATTTTTCAAGCGCTGCCAGGTGGTCTTTAAATAATTTGCTGCCATATTTTGTAATGTGGTACGTGGTATTTGTTTTTCGCCCGATAAAACCCTTTTCTACTTTAATGATTTTATTTTCTTCCAACGCTTTGATATGGCTTGCAAGGTTGCCATCTGTGATGCCGAGCAATTCTTTGAACTCATTAAAATTGACGGCATCATTTACCATCAATGCGCTCATAATGCCGAGCCGCACCCTGCTTTCAAAAAGTTTATTTAATTGATCTATGGCTTTCAACATGGATTGCGATTATTAATTTTCAACATTTTCTGTTTCCACATTATGTGCATTTTCGTATTTGCGCCACATATAAAATCCATAAATGATATGCAATATTCCAAACCCGAAAGCCCAAAAATATAATCCATATCCCACAAACCAAAGCCCGATAATACCGGTGAGCAATTCGCAATAACCTAAATATTTTATTTCAGTGAGGGTATATTTCCCGGCATTCACCAGCGCAAGGCCATAAAAAATCAAACAGGCCGGCGCCACAAGGCCGAATATACCGAAGTGCAATAACCGCAATAAAAAAAATCCGCCGGCCAACAGAGGAATACACATTTGAATCATCAGGCGCTTAGCCGCTGTTCCCCAAATTGGTATTCCTTGCTTTTTGCTTTTGTTCAATGTGAAAATAAATGCAAACAAAAAGGCCAAAACCAATGTGGCTACGGCTATCCAAAAAAGCCAGGTATTGAATAAATTGAAATACTCCTCCATCCCGTTTTGAAATAATTGCGCATCTCCGGAAATAAAATTATTTTTATAGCCATATACGAAGGGCCAGGCAAGCCATGCACCAATTAATGCAATGATACCGGCACTAATGCCACTTAAGCCACTGAGGCTGATAAAACGGCTGCTGCGCTCCATCATATTTTTAATGTCGCGCAATGTATTCATGGATTCCTGCTCTTGCATAAAAGTACTTTGAAATGCAAAGTAAAAGAGTTATTTCTATTTTACAAAATGTTTTTTTGAATTGTAAAAAAGCGGTACAAAAGTTAGAACAAGGTTATGGGGTTGATGAGAAGCAATGCCGCATACAAAAAGGATTGCCTCACCTGGAAGCAATCCTCTATCAGACACACATTCAAAAAAAACTATTTCGGCATCAATACTGTATCTATCACGTGTATCACGCCATTACTTTGATTGACATCTGCAATGGTAATCATCGCCATGCCACCGTTTTCATCCCATACGACAAGGTTTTTTCCTTTCATGGTTACATACAGGTTTTCACCCTGCACCGTTTTCAAAGTGGCTTTACCGTTATTATCTTTTATCATTTTCATCAGGTCCATGGAGCTGATTTTCCCGGGGACAACATGATAGGTTAATACAGTTGTAAGCATCATTTTGTTTTCTGGTTTTAATAAATTTTCTACGGTACCTTTTGGTAATTTATTAAATGCTGCATTGGTTGGAGCGAATACCGTAAACGGCCCTGCACTTTCCAATGTTTCCACCAATCCTGCTGCTTTCACGGCTGCAACAAGCGTGGTATGGTCTTTTGAATTCATGGCATTTTCCACAATGTTTTTTGTAGGATACATTTCAGCGCCGCCTACCATTTTGTTTTGCGCCATGCTACTGTTGGCAAGAAATAATGCAAACAGGCTAATTCCGATTGCTTTGATTGTTTTCATAATTGAAATTTTTATATGATTTGTTTCGATTATGTACGCAGGGCGAAAAGAATTGGTTTTAGTAGGGATTCGATTTTGTTTTTTTTATGATTTCATATATTTGAAGAGGTTTATTCGTTATTTAAACAAATATGTGCAATGGGATTAAGTATTCATTATAGAGGAAATATTAAAAATGAAAAGTTGATTGATCCATTAATTGAAGAAGTAAAAGATATCTGTGAATCCCTGGATTGGGAATACGATGTATTTGATGACGATACATTTAAGGGTATCTCTTTTGCTCCGAATGATTGCGAACCAGTT
>CAYXHX010000001.1:28748-30722 GCA_964464835.1 uncultured Chitinophagaceae bacterium
ACAACTCTCATCCCCAATTTTATATCAATATGATATTGAACCTGCAACGATAATCTCTGTTAAAACACAATTTGCTGGAACAGATGCGCATATTGCTATCATTAATTTATTCAGGTATTTAGAAAATTTGTATTTCGATAATTTTCATATGGACGATGAAGGAAATTATTGGGAATCAGGTGATGAAGCCGCTCTTCAGCTTCAATTTAAAAAGTACAACACATTCCTTAATTTAGTTGAAAACACTTTAAAAGAAATGAAGGAAGTACCGGGTGAAACGAAGGAATCTCTCGTTTTCAGGATCAATGCAATCATTCAAAAAAAGATGAATGATTTAAAGTATCCTACAAAATAAGAAAACCAACCCAGAAAAATGAACCTTATTAAATTTTCTTATTAATGGTGACTTCACTTACCGAAAAGAATTTTCCGGCCTTTAATTTTTACTATCGGCAGGTGCTTCACCTACCGATAAGAAATTCAAAAATTTATTTCTCCATCAAAATCTCCCCCGTCATTTCCTTAGGAACATGCAATCCCATTATATGTAAAATAGTGGGCGCTATATCACCCAATTTCCCGGGTTTTAATTTTCCATGCCAGTTTTTATCTATTACAAATAACGGCACAAGGTTGAGTGTATGCGCAGTATTGGGCGAACCATCATCATTGATTAATAAATCGGCATTGCCATGATCGGCGGTCAGGAAAATAGTGTACTCTTTTTTCAACGCCATTTCCACCACTTGTTGTACACAACTATCCACCGTTTCCACGGCTTTGATTACTGCTTCCCAAACGCCTGTATGGCCCACCATATCTGCATTTGCAAAGTTCAGGCAAATAAAATCCGTTTCGCCATTTTCTATTTCCGGCAATAATTTTCGGGTAACTTCATGGGCGCTCATTTCCGGTTGTAAATCATACGTAGCCACTTTTGGCGAAGGCACCATGATTCTTTTTTCTCCTTCAAATGGCTTTTCTCTTCCTCCACTGAAAAAGAAACTTACATGCGGGTATTTTTCTGTTTCGGCAATGCGTATTTGCTTTTTGTGTTGTTGCTCCAATACTTCACCCAATGTATTTTGTAAATTATCATTTTCAAAAATTACATGAATATTTTCATACGTTTTATCATATTCCGTCATCGTGGTATAATGCAATGAAAGTTTATGCATATTGTATTCATGTACATCAAACTGTGTAAGTACCTGCGTAATTTCCCTGCAACGGTCTGTACGGAAATTAAAACAAATTACTGCATCATCATTTTGAATAAGGCCTTCACCTTTCGGCAGGTTTGCATTGATGATGGGTTTAATGAATTCATCCGTTATGCCGTTTTTATAAGAAGCTTTGATGGCTTCCAATAAATTTGTTGCCGGGGTTCCATCTCCATGCACCATTGCATCATACGCCACTTTTACACGCTCCCATCTTTTATCGCGGTCCATAGCAAAGTACCGTCCTGTGATAGTAGCGATTTTCCCTGCCGAATGTTGTAAATGATTTTGCAATTCTTCAATAAAATGTATCCCGCTTTTTGGATCCGTATCACGGCCATCCGTAAATGCATGTATAAAAACTTTACTCAAGCCATGCGCTTTGCATACATCACAAATCGTTTCGAGATGACGGATATGTGCATGTACGCCACCATTGCTTACAAGGCCTATGAGGTGCAATGGTTTATTTTTTTCTATTGCATATTTTATTGAATCAAGCAATTCTTTATTTTGTGCAAATGAGCCATCACGGATAGCTACATTTATTCTTTGCAATTCCTGGTACACGATCCGCCCTGCGCCTAAATTTAAATGGCCCACTTCACTGTTTCCCATTTGCCCATCCGGTAAACCCACCGCTTCACCACAAGTAACTAAAGTAGTATGCGGGAATTTTTCATACAATGAACTTACAAATGGCGTTTTTGCATATTGAATTGCATCAGCGCTTTTTATTTTTCCAAGCCCC
>CAYXHX010000001.1:30757-44839 GCA_964464835.1 uncultured Chitinophagaceae bacterium
ATAATGATAAGAATTACTTTTTTATTATTCATTTGTTAAAGCTTTTTGTATGTGATTGAATGCATCTTTAATTTGATGTTTAAAACGAATTGCCTTTAATTTGGCATATTTTTAGAGTATATATGCGCAAAGATAAATTATGAAAAAATTATTCCTGATATTATGTGCTGCTTTTTTGGTTTCCGGTGCAAGTTTTGCCCAAACGGGCGATGATATTGCCAAAACCTTAAAGCAAGGCAATGCAGATGCGTTCGCTAATTATTTTGATGCATTTGTAGATTTAAAATTGCCTGAAAAAGACGAGATAAAAAATGTAGGTAAAAACCAGGCGACCATCACCATTAAAAGTTTTTTTGCTGATGAAGGCATCAAAGGTTTTAATAAAACATCTGAACGCGAATTGTCCGGAACCATGTATATTACCGGCAAGCTTACAGGTAAAAATAAAGCCTACAATATCACCATCATGATGAAGAAAAAGGCAGATTCATTTGCCATCATTACCATACGCATCAATTAAAAGTGATTGTAAATTTTTAAAAAAACCCTGCAATTTTTTGCGGGGTTTTTTATGTGCTGTAATGTGGTGTGCTTATTTTTGAAGGAATGAAACGTGTGCTGAAATTTTTATTCCTCAAATTACTTCGAAAAGCTGCAGCGCGATTTTCTTCAGCGCCCGATAAAGCAAAAGTACATGAAGCGTTATCCCAACTTTTAAAAGCTGCAGAAGATACAAAAGATAAAAGAAGTTTATTGCTTAGTATAAACCCTGCAATACAGCCTGTAATTATTTTTTCTGATCAGCATAAAGGCGCACGAAATGCAAAGGATGATTTTAAGAAAGCTGAAAAAAATTATCTTGCTGCACTATCTTACTATGAACAACAAAAATATTTTCTTATTGACCTTGGAGATTCGGAAGAGTTATGGAAAAATTCCGTTGGTACAATAATGAAATCCAACAAGGAAATATTTTTTCTCGAGAAAAAATTTATTGCCCGAAATGCATTTTGCAAAGTCATTGGCAATCATGATTTATTTTGGAAAGAAGATCCATTCGCCCCTTTTTACTTGAAAAAAATGTATGATGAAAAAATACCAGTTTATGAATCCATTGTTTTAAAATATAAGACAGGTCAAATGGATTTCAAAATACTTTGCACACATGGCCACCAGGGAGATCGGCAAAGTGATGGAAATGCTTTCAGTAAATGGTTTGTAAGTAAAATATGGGGGCCGCTGCAATCTTATTTTGAACTCAACCCCAATACGCCTTCCTGTAATAATGAACGCAAAAGCCTGCACAATGAATATATGTATGAATGGTCTGCATTACATCAAGATTTAATTCTAATTACCGGGCATACACATCAACCGGTGTTTAAATCGCTCACACATCTTGAACGTTTATATCTTGACCTTGAAAATGCAATTGCTGAGAATAATAAAGAACGTATGCAAAAAATATTATTGGAAATTCCGCGGCGTAAAAAAGAATACAATATCGTGAATGTTTCTTTCAGGGATTTGCTGCCTTTTTATTTTAATTCAGGATGTTGCTGTTTTGATGATGGCACCATTACCGGCATTGAAATGCTTGGCAAAGAAATTATGCTGATAAAATGGTCCAACAAAAATGGGGAACCGGAGCGTACCGTTTTAGAAAGGGTGGAGTTGGAAAAATTATTTGGAAGTGAGTAAAAAAAATCACTCAGCGTTTTCATCAATTGTGCCTTGAAAATTATTTTAATTCTGAGCCTCGTAAAATTTTTTCCATTTTACGCCCTTTCGCCAATTCATCTATCAGCTTGTCTAAATACCGTGCCTGCTGCGTTAGGGGGTTTTCAATTTCTTCTACACGATAGCCACAAATATTACCGGTGATCAGGTGTGCATTTGGATTTAATGTAGCTTTTTGAAAAAAGGTTTCAAAAGTTACTTTTTTTTCGATGAGGGATTGCAACTGTTTATTATCAAAACCGGTAAGCCATTCTATTACCTGTTGCAATTCTTCTTTAGTCCTGCCTTTCTTTTGCACTTTCTCAAGGTAAAAGGGATAGACTGATGCGAAGATCATATTGGCAATGCGTTGGTGATGAGATTCGGGAATGTGCATTTTTTGTTTTATTAAAGATTGATTTAAAAAATAAAACCCTCTTATATTATCCAAAAATATTGAACATTACATATTCCTCCTATACTGCCCGCCTACTTCATACAATGCATGCGTAATTTGCCCGAGTGAACAAAACTTTACGGTTTCAATTAATTCTTCAAATAAGTTTCCATTTTGCATGGCTACTTTCTTTAAACGGTCCAGCATTTCTGTGGATTTATTTTCATTGCGTTTCCAGAAATGATGCAGGTTGTCTATTTGTTGTTCCTTTTCTGCAGTTGTGGACCGGATTACTTCTGTAGGAATAATTGTAGGGCTTCCATTTTTATTTAAAAATGTATTCACGCCCACCAATGGCAATTCACCGGTATGTTTCAGCATTTCATAATGCAGGCTTTCTTCCTGTATTTTATTTCGCTGATACATTCTTTCCATCGCACCCAATACACCGCCTCTATCTGTGATGCGGTCAAACTCTGCAAGTACAGCCTCTTCCACCAGATTGGTCAACTCTTCAATGAGGAAAGAGCCCTGTATAAAATTTTCTGTATTTACGGTTCCCAATTCCCTGTTGATGATTAATTGAATGGCCATGGCACGGCGCACACTTTCTTCTGTTGGTGTAGTGATGGCTTCATCATAGGCATTTGTGTGTAAGGAATTACAATTATCATAAATAGCATACAATGCCTGCAAGGTTGTTCGGATATCATTAAAATCTATTTCCTGTGCATGCAGGCTGCGGCCTGAGGTTTGAATATGGTATTTCAATTTTTGTGAACGGTCATTGGCCTTATATTTATATTTCATGGCTTTTGCCCAAATGCGACGCGCTACTCTTCCAATCACACTGTACTCTGCGTCCATTCCATTACTGAAAAAGAAAGAAAGGTTGTGGGCGAAATCATCCACCGACATGCCACGGCTTAAATAATATTCTACATAGGTAAAGCCATTTGATAAAGTAAATGCGAGTTGCGTTATCGGGTTCGATCCGGCTTCCGCAATGTGGTATCCGCTGATGCTCACACTGTAAAAATTCCGCACATTATTTTCAATAAAAAATTCCTGTACATCGCCCATTAATTTCAAAGCAAATTCTGTACTGAATATACAAGTATTCTGCGCCTGGTCTTCTTTCAAAATATCTGCCTGAACGGTGCCACGAACCTGTGATAACGCTTCGGTTTTTAATTTTTTATATACATCTTCCGGTAATACTTCATCGCCACTGCAACCCAATAGTTTCAGGCCCAAACCATTATTCCCATCCGGCAATCTTTCAGGTGAAGAAGGGTTATAATAAATAGGCCTTTGTAATCGCTGGAATTTTTTATGTATTTTTTCCTGCACATCCTGCCACAAATTATTTTCCGTTATATATTTTTCGCATAACTGGTCAATTGCGGCATTCATAAAGAAAGCAAGAATGATGGGAGCCGGGCCATTTATGGTCATACTCACAGAGGTTTTGGGATTGCATAAATCAAAACCACTGTATAATTTTTTGGCATCATCTACGGTAGCAATACTTACACCACTATTTCCAACTTTACCGAAAATATCCGGCCGGTGATCGGGATCTTCCCCGTATAAAGTCACGGAATCAAAAGCCGTAGAAAGCCTGATAGCAGGCTGCCCGAGGGATACATAATGAAAGCGTTTGTTGGTGCGCTCCGGCCCGCCTTCGCCTGCAAACATTCTTGTAGGATCTTCACCTTGTCTTTTTAATTCAAACACACCGGCTGTATAAGGAAATTTCCCGGGAATGTTTTCCTGCAAATTCCAGTGCAGTAAATCACCCCAATCTTTATACGTAGGCAATTCCACTTTCCTGATTTTGGTGCCGCTTAATGTAGTGGTGGTAAGTGCTTGCTTAATAATTTTATCACGCACTTTATATTCAAAAAAATCAGCACTAAATTTTTTTTGGGTTCCAGGCCAATTTGCAATTATTTTTTTACATTCCGGGTGAAAATTTTCCTCAAGTTTTTCTTTGATGGAGATTAATTCCTGCTTTGATGTTTCAGATAATTTTTCTGTATTATTCAATACGCCATTCAATGCGTACAATTTTGTAGCAATAGCAGATTGTTCATTCACCCAACTATCATAATTCCTGTTTGATTCCGCAATTTCAGACAAATACCGTACTCTTTTTGGCGGTATGATTTGAGCAGAGGATGTAGTATCCGTCAAATGTTTATGCATTTCAAGATCGCCTAAATGTGTGCCGGTTTTATGTTCAATAACGGTAACTAATTTTTCAAAAAGTTCATTGATACCCGCATCATTAAATTGTGCTGCAATTGTACCGATTACAGGAAGTTCTTCATCTTTGGCCTTGAAAAGCAAGTGGTTCCTTTTATATTGTTTACGTACATCATGCAATGCATCGAGTGCACCGGCTTTATCAAATTTGTTGATGCATATAATATCTGCATAGTCCAGCATATTTATTTTTTCCAATTGGGAAGCAGCGCCATATTCCGGCGTCATTACATACAGGCTTACATCACAAAAATCGAGGATAGATGCATCGCTTTGCCCGACGCCTGCCGACTCTAAAATAATTAAGTCGAATGCTGCTTCTTTACAAATTTGCAATGCTTCCTGAACAGCGCCACTAAGTGCGGTATTGTCTTCACGTGTGGCAAGGCTGCGCATATATGCACGTGGGTTGGAAATGGCATTCATCCGTATTCTGTCGCCAAGCAAAGCGCCACCCGTTTTTTTCTTGGATGGGTCAACCGAAATAACGGCAATTGTTTTTGTAGGAAAATAATTTAAAAACCTGCGTACAATTTCATCTGTTACGGAAGATTTACCCGCTCCGCCGGTTCCGGTAATACCCAATACCGGCGCTGATTTCAGCGATTCACTATTTTTTTGTATATGCATTTCGCCGCCTGCTTCTGCTGCTGTAATTGCTTTGGAAATAGAAATAATATCTTTCCATTCTCCTAAAGCAAATTTTCCATTACTCGTGTTTTTTCCTGCAGATTTATTAGGCTTGATTTTCTATTTATCTTTTCCGTTTGATTGACTGCTTTGAAGAATCACATCTTCAATCATTCCTTCCAAACCCATTTTCCTGCCATCATCCGGGCTATAAATCCGGGTGATGCCATAGCGATGCAATTCTTCTATTTCCTGCGGCAGGATGGTACCGCCACCACCGCCGAATATTTTAATATGGCTACTATTATTTTCATCAAGCAGGTCTTTCATGTATTTAAAAAATTCTACATGGCCTCCCTGGTAACTGGTAATGGCAATACCCTGTGCATCTTCTTCTATGGCACTCTCCACAATTTCTTTTACACTCCTGTTATGCCCAAGGTGTATGATTTCTGCCCCTTTACTTTTAAGAATGAGACGCATAATATTGATGGCAGCATCGTGCCCTTCAAAAAGGCTTGCAGCAGTTACGATCCTGACTTTCTTAGGTAGGGTATCCGGCATAGTTCTAATTTTCGTCTCGCAAATTTAATAAAATAACAATTGTTCGTTGGTTTTTTAATGACGGCTGGTTTTTTAATCAATAGTGCACATTGAATATATTCGGCCACTATGTTTATTTTCGCCAAAATCCAGATAGTAACATGCAATTGATAGAAGTAAAAGATCGGCGTGAAGAAAAATTATTTATTCGAATAAGTGAAACCATTAACCGGGAAAACCCAAACTATATTCCACAACTTCACTCGGAAATAAAAGATGTATTTAATCCATCTGCAAATAAGTATTTTAAGGATGGCGAAGCCATACGCTGGATTTTAAAAAATAAAGATGGCGTTTGCATTGGCCGTATTGCTGCATTTGTGCATAAAAAATATATAAATAATGGTACTGCATTTCCAACAGGTTGTTTTGGTTTTTTTGATTGTATCAATCATCAGCAAGCTGCAAGTATCTTATTGGATGCCGCAAAAAATTGGTTAAAAGAAAAAGGTATGGAAGCCATGGATGGGCCGGTAAATTTTGGCGACAGGGATAAATGGTGGGGCTTAATGGTCGAAGGTTTTGAGCAGGAACCTATTTATGGCATGTCTTTCAATCCTTCATATTATCAACAATTATTGGAAAACTATGGATTAAAAAATTATTACAATCAATACTATTATGCATTAAAAGTAAATGATCCTTTGCCACCAAGATTCCCGGAACGGTATGCAAAATTTGCTGCAAAACCCGGTTATGCTGCACGGCATATACAAATAAAAAATTTGGAAAAACATGCACAGGAATTTGCAACAGTGTATAATGCAGCCTGGGCGCAACACGGTGAAGCCAAAGAAATAACTGCAGAACAGGTAATGAAACTTTTTAATAAAATGAAACCCATAATGGATGAACGCATCATTTGGTTTGCATATTACAAAGAAGAGCCAATTGCCATGTGGATCAACATTCCTGACCTCAACCGGTATTTCAAATATTTTAATGGCAAATTCGGATGGCTTGAAAAATTGCGCTTATTATGGATGAAAAAAAACGGGCAATGCAAAAAGTTTACCGGTGTGGCTTTTGGTATTGTGCCAAAATTCCAGGCATTGGGCATTGATAGTTTTATGATTTTCTCGGGCGCATTATTATTACAGGATAAAAATTGGTATATTGATTATGAAATGGGTTGGGCCGGTGATTGGAACCCGAAAATGGTCAATATTTATAAAAGCCTTGGCGCATCGCAAAGCAGGCTGATGGTAGTGTACCGGCAAATTTTCAATGAAAATAAACACCCATTTGAGCGGCATCCCATAATTGATTAATTCATTTTCCTGTTTTTAAAATTCGGATTACAGGGATTTCTTATCTTGCATGGATATGGATAAATTTATTGTTTCTGCCAGGAAATACAGGCCCCAAACTTTTAATACAGTTGTCGGGCAATCGCATATTACGGAAACATTAAAAAATGCAATCAGCCATAATCAATTGGCACATGCTTTTTTATTTTGCGGGCCGCGTGGTGTGGGCAAAACTACTTGCGCACGTATTTTAGCAAAAACCATCAATTGCGAAAAAATACAGGAAAATGGGGAAGCATGCAATGCATGCAACTCCTGTAAAAGTTTTAATGAAGGCACATCTTTGAATATTCATGAGCTCGATGCTGCAAGCAACAATTCTGTAGATGACATCCGCTCTTTAGTAGAGCAGGTGCGTTTTGCACCACAAGGCGGAAAATACAAAACCTATATTGTAGATGAGGTACACATGCTGAGCGCTGCTGCGTTCAATGCATTTTTGAAAACACTGGAAGAGCCGCCTCCTTATGCCATTTTCATTTTAGCAACTACTGAAAAGCATAAGATACTTCCCACTATTTTATCACGCTGCCAGATCTTTGATTTTAAAAGAATAACGCATCATGATACAGTAGTGCATTTACAGGAAATCATTTCCAAAGAACATATTAAGGCGGACAAAGCTGCTTTACAGGTGATTGCTCAAAAAAGTGAAGGTTGCTTGCGCGATGCTTTGAGCACAATGGACAAGATTATCAGTTTCACAAATGGTGAACTTACCTATCCAAATACATTGGAACATTTGAATATCCTTGATGAAGATTATTATTTCCAGTTAATGGATTGTATTTTTAAAGAAGATCTCGCAAGTGCATTGCTGCTCTTTGATGAAATAAACAGGAAAGGCTTTGAAGGAGATATGGTGCTCAATGGTTTTGCAGAATTTATCCGGAACCTGTTGGTTTGTAAAGATAAAAAAGCAGCAGTACTCCTTGATGTGGTAGAAGGCTTGCATGAAAGATATATGGCCGTTGCAGCAACGATTGAAATCCCATTTTTAGTTAGCGCATTGAATATTTTGAATGAAGCTGAGATCAATTTTAAAATGGCGCGGAATAAAAGATTGCATACAGAACTTGCGATCATTAAACTCAGTTATTTGCAACAAGCAATCAACTTAACAACTGATCAAAATGTAGTTGCTAAAAAAAAATCATTGAGCGACGCCGGTATTTTTCCCATAAAAAAACTCCAGGCAAATTCTATAAAATCCAAACCCATTGAAAAATCAATTCCGGTAGATGCACAGGCCGAAGCAAAATTATATGTAGAAAAATCAAACCCGAAGTTGGCGGTGGTAGCCGAAGCATCTCCAAAGAAAAAAACGATAAAAAAAGAAAACCCGTCAGTGCCTTCTGAAAAAAAGAATTTATTGGATTCACTCCGTGAAGAATATGGAGAGAAATATACAATCGAAGAAATTAAAGATGCAAAAGCATTGGACAAGAAATCCCTGCAAACATGCTGGGACCAGTTTTGTACAGAACTGGAAAGCCAGAAAAAGCATTCTTCCGCAAATGCATGCAGGCAAGCACAATTAAAGGTCGAAGCAGATAATAAATTCAGTGTGACAGTGGTGGGAAAACTTTCTGAGAAATTTGTAGAACAGGAAAAAATGCTAATTGCAGATACTATTCAAAAAGCATTTAACAACAGGAGTATTCGTTTTGAAATTATTTTAATTGAAGACAAAAAAGAAGAACCTGGTGAAGTAAATTTGCAGTATTTAACCAGTACTGAAAAATTACAGTATATCGCAAATAAATTTCCAATGGTGCTTGAATTAAAACAACGATTACACCTGGAACTTGATTAAAAAAATGAAAGCTGATTTTTTTCAAAATAAAAACAATAAAGTAAATGGCTGAAGAAATATTAATGCCCCGGTTAAGCGATACAATGACGGAAGGCGTGATAGCCGCCTGGCATAAAAAAGTTGGGGATACCATAAAAAAGGGCGACTTGCTTGCAGAGATAGAAACAGATAAAGCGACGATGGACCTTGAAAGTTATAAAGAAGGTATATTATTATACACAGGTGGTGAAAAAGGGAGCAAAATTCAAGTGAATGATTTACTCGCTGTAGTGGGCGAAAAAGGTGAAGACATCAGCAAAATTTTGGAAAAGACTAAAGGTGCGAAAAAAGAAGAAACAGTAGCACCCAAAGATAAAGAAGAGAAAAAAACTGCCGCGAAAAAAGAGGAGCATCCCAAAATGACAACGAATGATGCCGTCGAAAATGAAGCGGCGCAAACCTCCGTAAATGAAGGAAACACGGCGCTTGCAGAAGAAATTGTATTGATGCCAAGATTAAGTGATACCATGACAGAAGGCGTTATCGCCGCATGGCATAAACAAGTAGGCGACGCGGTGAAAAAAGGAGACTTACTTGCAGATATTGAAACGGATAAAGCTACCATGGAATTGGAAAGTTATAAAGAAGGCACACTTTTATACCAGGGCGCAAATGCAGGTGAAAAAATTGCCGTTAATAGTTTGCTTTGTATCATTGGTGAAAAAGGATTTAATGTGGAACAAGCAATTGCTTCCATAAAAAATGAGCAAGCAGGAGAGCCGAATGCAGAAAATAAAGAGGCGCCCCAAAATAAAATGGGAACAGAAAAATCTGTGAAGCAAGTGGATGAGCCTGCAACCAACAATGCAAAAGAAGATACAAGAGATGGGCGAATTTTTATTTCTCCGCTTGCTAAAAAATTGGCAGAAGAAAAAGGCATTGATATAGCACAGGTAAAGGGTAGTGGTGATGGTGGCCGGATTGTAAAATCTGACATTGATCATTTTAGGGTCCCTGCTCCTTCAACTGCAGAGAATGCTGTTGCCTCGACAGGCCAAGTACATGTTCAGGCAGGTGAGGAAAGTTTTGATGAAGTTCCCGTATCACAAATGCGCGGTGTAATTGCGAAGCGATTGGGTGAAAGTAAATTCAACGCACCACATTTTTACCTGACCATGCAAATCAATATGGAAGCCGTCGTTTCTGCAAGGTCGAGGCTGAATGAAATGAATAATACGAAAGTGAGTTTCAATGATATCATTTTAAAAGCCTGTGCAATTGCACTTCGCAAAAATCCGAAAGTGAATAGTAGTTGGCTCGGCGATAAAATACGCTACAATCATCATATTCATATTGGTGTTGCAGTAGCTGTAGAAGAAGGATTGCTTGTGCCTGTAATTCGTTTCGCAGATACAAAACCAATCAGCGACATTGCAACTGAAGTAAAAGAATTGGCACAAAAAGCAAAGGATAAAAAATTACAACCAAAAGATTGGGAAGGCAATACATTTACCATATCCAATCTTGGAATGTTTGGAATAGATGAATTCACGGCAATCATCAATCCACCGGATGCATGTATCCTGGCAATTGGCGGCATCATGGATACTCCAGTTGTAAAAGATGGCATAATCGTTCCGGGGAAAATAATGAAAGTAACTTTGAGCTGCGATCACCGCGTGGTGGACGGGGCTACCGGCTCTGCTTTTCTAAAAACGCTTAAATCCTTACTGGAAGAGCCATTGGGGATGTTATGGTAAAACATGCAATTAAAAAAAGCGTACCTGAATTGTACGCTTTTTTATTGTAAATACTTTTTGTCATGATTCACTCATGCCACTACCTTCTGCAGATTCAGCAGGCGCGGATTCAGGCATTGCAGGAATATGTTCTATCACCGGCACTTTTGTTTCAGGCGCTGGAGTAGAATTTGCTTTAGCAGGTGATGCTTTTTTCATTGCCTTTTTAGAAGCAACCTTTTTTGTTGCTGCTTTCTTCACTGCTTTTTTAGGCATTGCTTTTTTGGCGGCAACTTTTTTAGCTGCAGCTTTTTTAGGAGTAGCTTTCTTCACAACTTTTTTAGGTGCTGCTTTTTTTACAGTTTTTTTAGCGGCAACTTTTTTTGATGCGGCTTTTTTGGCAGCAACTTTTTTCATTGCTTTCTTCGGTGCCGCTTTTTTAACAGCTTTCTTGATCGCCTTTTTAGGTGCTGCTTTTTTTACAGTTTTTTTAGCTACTGCTTTTTTGGGCGCTGCTTTTTTTATTGCTTTTTTCGGAGCTGTTTTGGATTTTGTAGAAGCCTTTTTTTTAGTTGACTTTGCCATGGGAAAAGTATGTTTTATGAATGAATTGGAAAGTTAGAGAAAAGTTTGAAAGTGTAAAATTTTTTTTTCAAAACTTAAAAAAAACTTCAAATTTTTAAGGTGCATAGATATAGAAAAGAAAATGTAACTTTATGAATTATGAAAGCCATTAAAAAAAAGACGGTGGTACTTGGCGCATCGCCCAACCCTTCGAGGTATAGTAATATGGCGGTGAATAAACTCGCATCTTCGGGGCATCCCGTTATTGCTATTGGAAATAGAGAAGGGCTTATAGGCCTTGTGGCAATACAGAAAGGTAAGCCGTTAGTTGAAGAAGTAGATACCGTGACTTTATATTTAAACCCTCAAAATCAAAAACCCTATTACGATTATATATTATCACTCCATCCCAAAAGAATTATTTATAACCCCGGTGCTGAAAACCCTGAATTGGTAAAGCTTTCAGTGGAAAGAAATATTGAAAACCTGGAAGCTTGCACACTTGTATTATTAAGTACGGGGCAGTACTAATGATATAAATGAATGGCAAGAAATTTTGAACCGGCCATTTAGAAAGAATAGCAGAATATTTTTTCTAATCAGTTTTTTCTAAATGGAAGATGTCCTCAGCTTTTTTTCCAAAAGCCTTAGCGAGTTTAAGGGAAAGAACGATTGACGGAGTGTACTTGCTGATTTCAATAGAGAAAATCGTTTGCCTCGATACACCCACCATTTCTGCTAATTGAACTTGAGTAAGTTGCATTTTAAGACGTTCTTCTTTAACTGTGTTCTTCATGGTTTATACTTCACATGAAGGATGTAATTAAACCTCGCAATAAATGACAGCCAAAACAGGAACACAAGAACAATGAAGAAAAACAGCATTCCATTTTCACCCGGATCCCCAGCAAATAATATAAAAAGGAACCCTATTAAAATAACCATGATTTGCAGAAATGCCGCAAACTGAAAACTATCAAGCCTTGTTTTTTGAACCATTTCATCCTCTACTTTTTCTTTTGAAAAAGTAATGCAGTAAAGCCCGCCAATAAATGAAAAGAAGCCAATGACTGCCGCTAAAACATTTATTACATGATAGGTTGAACCTTCATAACTTGTATTCGTTTGCCCAAAAAAATAAATAAGCAAATTTTTAATAAAGCCAAGCTGCATCACTATCCAAAGCCCTAATCCTAATGGTGCGATAATAGCCCCAATTTTTTTATACTGGTGTGGAAGAAGGAATTTCATAATAATTGTTTGAGAAAACAAATGTAAAGGATACTTAACATTATTCAAAAGAAAAAATTATAAAATTGGGATAAACTGAAACTGTCATTCAGTAATTATTGTATCATTTTTTACGTATGTTAAACGCTTCCTGTAAATTGTTTATGCACACTTGTGCCTAACTTGATAATGGATATTTTAAAAATTCTTCTGTACATTACATAAAACTTTTGAGATATGAACTGGAGAAAATTCAATGGAGACCCTATTTTTCTGCCTATTAAAACTGCCGTAGAAGAAGTGATTAAAAGGGAGCAGGCCAATAATACAAAGCTGAAAGTATGTATTGGTACAGATAGCCAGGTAAAAGGTAACGAAACTGAATTTGCCACAGTAATCGTATTCCTGCGCGAACACAATGGAGGCTTTATGTATATATATAATGACCGCATGAGACAAAATTTTCATATCAAGGAAAGGATGTTGATGGAAGTAGCAAAAAGTATTGAAGTTGCCTATGAATTGTGCAACCTGTTTATACAATATGATGTGGAAATGGAAGTACATGCCGACATTAATACTAACCCCCAATTTAAAAGCAATGATGCGTTGAAAGAAGCCATGGGTTATATCCTGGGAATGGGTTTTGCTTTTAAGGCAAAACCTGAAGCCTTTGCAAGTAGCTGCTGTGCGGATAAGATTTGTAACTGAAAAAAAATCCTTTCAGTGCATGTTGATTATTTCAATCAAATTTGTATGGAGTGTTCACCGCTCATCAGTAATGATTCACATATACCCTTCATCTGCAAAACTGAAATGCCCTTCATCACTTACGATGATATGGTCCATTACATGTATATCCAAATGTCGCGCAGCTTCGGATAATTTTTTCGTGAGCTCTTCATCAGCGTAGCTTGGCCGCAGGTTTCCGCTTGGATGATTGTGGCAAAGAATAATATTTACGGCATCATGCTCCAATGCTTTTTTGAAAATAATCCTTGGGTCAGCAACCGTACCGGTAATTCCACCTTCACTCACAATTTCAAAATGGTTGATTTTATTGGCCCTGTTTAAATATAATACGGCAAACACTTCATGTTTTTTATATTGTAATTGCGACTTTAAATAAGCTGCTACATCGGTACTCTTTTGGATGCGCGTAATTTTTTTCTGAAAAACATCGCGGCGCAGGCCGAGTTCAAGCGCAGCGGCAATAGCTATTGCTTTGGCATTGCCAATGCCTTTTATTTTCAAACATAATATTTCTTTCACAGACATTTTGCTCAATTTCCCAAGGTCATTATCCACCGCATTGAGCAGGTTGCGTGAAACATCCAATGCGCTTTGTTCCTGTGTGCCATTATTAATAATGATTGCAATCAGTTCTGCATAACTCAGGGCATCTTTTCCTTTCAGCAGCATTTTTTCACGCGGCCTGTCATCTTCCGACCAATTTTTAATGGATGTATAGGGCATGTTGAAAATTAATTTTGTATAAAATACAAAATCTTTCCCAATTTTTTATCTTCGCCGCTTATAAATTAATTATGGGCCCGACTGTAAAAATTTTCGCCGGCAACGGTTCTAAAGAACTTGCTGCTAAAATTGCCAACCAATTTGGTACTTCTTTGGGAAAAATCAATATTCAAAAATTCAGTGACGGCGAATTACAGCCCGTGTTTTTGGAAAGCATTCGAGGCGATTATGTTTTTTTAGTGCAAAGTTCCTTTTCGCCATCCGAAAACCTCATGGAATTATTACTGATGATAGATGCTGCAAAAAGGGCTAGCGCATATAAAATTATTGCTGTAATTCCCTATTACG
>CAYXHX010000001.1:44849-49177 GCA_964464835.1 uncultured Chitinophagaceae bacterium
AGCTATTGGCGCCAAACTGATTGCCACTTTGCTCGAATCGGCAGGTGCAAACCGCGTGATCACCATGGATTTGCATGCCCCGCAGATCCAGGGCTTTTTTGATATTCCAGTGGATCATTTGGACAGTTCGGCAATTTTTATTCCGTATATTGAAAAATTAAATCTTGAAAACCTTACCTTTGCCGCCCCCGACGTGGGAAGCACCAATCGCGTAAGGGAAATTGCCAGTTATTTCAATGCAGAAATGGTGATTTGTGATAAACACCGGAAACGGGCAAATGAGATAGCGAGTATGGTGGTAATTGGGGATGTAACGGGAAAAGACATTATACTCATAGATGATATTTGTGATACGGGAAGCACATTGGCAAAAGCTGCCGCTTTGCTTCGGGAGAAAGGCGCTAACACGATCAGGGCATTTTGTACACACCCGGTATTGAGTGGAAATGCGTATGAAAATATTGAAAACAGTGTTTTGGAGGAAATGGTGGTGTGTGATACCATTCCTATGAAAAAAGAGAGTTCAAAAATACGCGCGGTGTCTGTTGCAGGTTTATTCGCCATTGCAATTCGAAATGCGTATGAAAATAAAAGTATTACCAGCCTTTTTGTTCATTCACAAATGAGGGGAAAGCGTTGAAAGCATAAAGATTTTTTTAAACAATAATAAAAACAATGAAAACAATTACGATCGAAGGTCACCTGAGGACCGAAACCGGGAAACGAGCCACCCGCCAACTTCGCTCTCAGGAAAACGTGCCAGGTGTAATTTATGGCGGCAACGAAGAAGTTTCCTTTTATGCAACAGCGAGTGCATTTAAGCCATTGGTTTATACCGGCGAATTTCAACTCGCAGTAGTGAATGTAAATGGAAAATCTTATCGCTGCATTTTGAAAGATTTGCAGTTTGATAAAATTTCAGATACATTGAACCACGTGGATTTACTGGAATTGGTAGAAGGGAAAAAAGTAAAAGCAACACTTCCTTTGAAATTTACAGGAACTTCTAAAGGTGTAAAAGAAGGGGGTAAGCTCGTTACAAAAATCAATTCAATTAAAGTAAAAACTTTACCGAAAAACCTGGTTGAAAATATTGAAGTGGACATTACCAATTTGGAACTGAATGGAAATATCCGCGTACAGGATATACAGGTGAAAGATATGGAAATCATGAATTCCCCAAGAATCCCAATCGCTTCTGTTGTTATGACAAGGCAATTGAAACAGGAGGAAGCAAGTGGGGGTGGGGCTGCAACTGCAACTGCTGCACCGGCTGCTGCTGCGCCTAAGGAAGAGAAGAAAAAATAATTCCTTTCAATTTAATAACAGAGGCGATGAAATTAATTTTCATCGCCTCTGTTTTTTTGGTTGATATTAGAAGAGATTCTTCCAACATCATTCATTCTAAAAAAATTATAGTTGAATTTTTGAAAACATTATTTTGCTTCCCACACATTATCCTTTTTATTGGAGTCCACATTATATGTTGCACCCAAAACCATTTTCTCAACTTGTTTTTTTGAATTCACCACAAAATTAATACTTCTTGCATGTTCCCATACAGCAATACTTCTATGTATTTTTTGAGTGCTTCCGTCTTTAAATGTGATGGTTAAATCAATGGGTACTGCTTTTGCGCCATACTTCGAAATGCTGATAGTAAACTGCCCCGCTTTTTCAGTTACATTTTTTATTGCAAGATCCGGAATGCCATCATCAAAAAACCAATTTTGCCAAAACCAATTGAGGTTAACGCCACTGCCCGTGTTCATACAATTAAAAAAATCATAGGGCAAGGGATGTTTTCCATTCCATTGCGAAATATAATAATGTAAGCCTTTGAAAAATAGTGAATCCCCCAACATATCTTTTACATATAAATAACCAAATGCCGGTTTGGGATATGTATTTAAAAAAGCTGGTGTGCCGGAAAGCATCGTAGTGAGTGTGGAAACAGGTAAATCCGCTTCATCGCCCGCAAAGCTTTCATAAGGTTCAATGCCATATAGATCTGTATAACTGCTATCAATCATTGGAGTAATCAACCATTCGCCAATTGTGGCCCAGCCTTCATCCATCCAACCATATTTTGTTTCATTAATGCCCATATAAAATGGAAACATTGTATGAAAAATTTCGTGGTCTGTAAGTTCTATTGTTTCTTCCCTGTCTTCAAGCGGGTTATCATTTACCATCATGGGATATTCCATTTGATCAAGCCCGTCAAACACAGTTTCATGCGGGTAAGGAAATGGCCATTTAGGAAAACGAAAACTCATGTACTCCACTGTTTTTCGTGCGAAATCCATGACTTCATAAAAATCCTTGTGCGTGGGATTAAATGCAACATCAACCCGTGTACGCCTTCGGGAAGATGAATCAACGATTAAACTTGTACTTCTCCATAGATAATGATTGCTTGTGGCAAAAACAAAATCAGTGACATGTGTTGCATCAAAATGCCAGGTGTTGATGTCATTATTTTTGGTGATTGAATTATTTTTCTGCAGGTCGGTACTATCAATTATATAAACGGTTTCATTGGACTGTTCCGCATTATATAACCGTTCACAATATTGTTTATTCAATACTTCATTGCAATTGGCAAGTGTGCCTGTAGCCCAAACGATATAATTTTTCGGCACTGAAATATTCACGGAGAAATTGCAGAAATCATTGTAAAATTCCTGCGAGCCTACATACGGTTTTTGATTCCAGCCATCTATATCATCATACACTGCTATGCGCGGGAAAAAATAAGCAATGAATGAACTGCCTTCATCCACTTCACCTGTGCGAATATGTGAGCCTTTATTTAAAGTATATGAAAATGTCTGTGCTATGTGGCAAAATAGTGGTGTTGCGCAACACCATGTTTGTGCCATTTATACGCATCGCTTTATTGTTAACAGCGGAATCATTTACAAAAACATCGGTCACTTTCACGCCGTTTGTAAGGTCTTCCTGGTCAATAGACATATCGCGGATATTTCCTTTTTTATAAAGGTTTGGATACAATTTAAACCAGGTATTGTGTAAAGTATCCGGGCTGTTATTGGTATAAACAATCGTCTCTGATCCGCTCACCATCAGCGTTTCAGGATTGAAGTGTACATCTATTGTGTAATCTGCCGTGTTTTGCCAATAATTTTTTCCCGGCTCGCCATTCAAACTGCGTGTATTATTTTTTTCATAAGCATTTAAAAAATTGCGTGGCAGTTGTAAAGTAGTTTGAGCAAATATTAGTACTGTAAATAATACAAAGCAAACAAAGAGAAAAAACTTTTTAAGAGCTTGCATATACTTTTTTTATTTGAATGAAAATGAGGTTCAATGAAGAAAGATTTCTTCAAAATTGAAATTTTTTTTCAATACAAAATGATAAAAAATTTACATGGCAAACCAAAAACCTATAAGCTGGCACAGCATACCAATGAAGAGGCCAAGGTATATTTCTGCCTTGATATGTTCACACAATGCCAACCTGCAAGTACATACAAGCCCTGTAATGATTGTAACAACAGCGATATCGAGGCCTAAATACACCTGGTAATAAAAACAGGTAATCAATACAAATGCAAGTACACCGCCAACACCCATGGCATGCATACTTATTTTCAAAAAGTTATTGATGATGAGTCCAAAAACGGTTGCGGCAAAAATCCCGAAATAAAAACATTTTAAAATAGCAGGTTGATCTGTAAAATACCTGCTTAGGTACCACATCCACCAATAAAAAATCATGGTAATAATGTAAGGTGCAATTCTTTCTTTGGCTGTTCGTAAGAAAATATTATCTATAAATTTCAATCTCCATAAAAGGAATACTGAAAATGCAGGAAAAAATGCAGTGATCCAGATTACGTAAATTGTTTTTTCAAAAAGTGTTTTTGAAGTAATGCCCGGGAATTCAAATGGGAAGCGGCTTCGCAGCCATAGGAATACAAAACTCGGCAAAAAAAGGGGATGAAAAATATAGGATAAAAATTTCGCAAAAAATTGTCCCCCGTTTTCAGATTGTTGAGAAAGCCTTGCTTGCATGAATTTTTTTTATCCTTGATTTTATAATTCTTTTCTCAATCTCGCCACCGGAAGGTTGAGCTGTTCCCTGTATTTTGCCACCGTACGCCGTGCAATATTATAGCCTTTGTCCTGGAGCATTTTGGTAAGCAATTCATCACTGTATGGTTTGCGCTTGTCTTCCAATTCAATCAGGTCACTCAGGATTTTTTTTACTTCGCGTGTACTCACTTCTTCACCACTTTCTGTACTCAAAGATTCACTGAAGAAAAATTTCAATTTATAAGATCCAAATTCAGTTTGTACAA
>CAYXHX010000001.1:49187-50197 GCA_964464835.1 uncultured Chitinophagaceae bacterium
TGGCAACACGGCTTACTGTAGAGATATCGAGGCCGGTAATCTCGGCAATATCTTTTAAAATCATTGGTTTTAGCGTTGTTTCATCACCTGTTTTAAAAAATTCTTCCTGGTAATTCATGATTGCTTCCATCGTGCTTAACAAAGTATGTTGCCTTTGCTTAATCATATCAATAAACCATTTTGCAGAATCAATTTTTTGTTTGATAAATAAAACGGCTTCTTTTTGCCGCTTATCTTTTTTACTTCCCTTGCTATAATCTTTCAGCATATCGCGATAGCCTTCGCTGATGCGAAGGTCAGGTGCATTTTTTGCATTGAGTGAAAGTTCAAGCCTGCCATTATTGAAAATAAAAAAATCAGGGATCACATAACTTTTTGCCTTATTGGCGTCACTGATTTCACCACCCGGCCGCGGATTCAGTTTGATGATGAAATTGATAATGCTTTTTAATTGTTCTTCATCAATATTCAAACCACGCTGTATTTTTTCATAATGCTTCTTTGTAAACTCGTCAAAATATTTTTCCAATACCTCTATTTCAAATTTCACATCTTTACCCATTGATTCATACCTGTATAACTGCAGGAGCAGGCATTCCTGCAAATCACGGGCGCAAATTCCCGGCGGATCAAACTGCTGGATTTGCCCGATAATTTTTTCTACTTCATCATCTGTTGTTGCTACATTCTGCCGGAATGCGAGGTCATCAACAATAGCAGCAATTTCACGGCGCAAATAGCCATCGTCATCAATACTTCCAACGATTTGTTCTGCAACTTTTCTTTCCCTGTTATCCAAAGTAAGCATTCCGAGTTGCTCTAATAATAATTCATGAAAACTGCGTTCGAGTTTGAAAGGAATTGTTTTTTGTTCATCGGGATCGGGATAATTATCATCACGCAGTTTATAATCCGCAATATCATCATCGCCTTCTTTTACATATTCACTGATATCAATATTTTCATAATCTTCTTCACTGCCATCTGCTTCAAATTCTTCTTCCGGTTCT
>CAYXHX010000002.1:0-39779 GCA_964464835.1 uncultured Chitinophagaceae bacterium
TTTGACAATAAACTTTTGAAAGTCAAACATTGACTTGTTTAATTCACTTTCATCAATATCAAACCCTGAAAGGACTATTGACTTCTGCTTAGTTTCTAAAAATTGTTTGTACTCATTCATAATTTAAAATTAAAACGCCCAGAATATTTAGTAGGTCGGTCAGTACCTAAAAAATAAACCGGGCAAATAAATTAATAAGTGTCTGACCACACTTCTATTACCCAAATATAAAAGAACTTTTTAAACTTTACCGTACTGTGCCTAACACTGCATTGGCAATATTGCCTCAGGTTCGCTATTCAGCAGACGAACAAATATTCAACATTTGTATTTCAAATAAGCATCGGGAAGCGGCAACATCGCCAATGCTTTGCCGTTACCTGCCATTTAAGACAGACCCAAAACTTCAACAGCTTTTCTTAATTGTTCTAAGGTGTTCTTGCCTCCGTTGCCTGACCAATTAAAATGCTTTTGTAGTAGGTCATATAGCTTTGATTTCTCACGTCTATCAAGTATTTCTTGCTTATCCCTGTAAAGTTGAAAATTACTTTGGCTGTAATTCTTATCTGTGTATTTTAATGTTTCTTTGTCAATCGGGTAACGTTCTTCCCATCCTGTAAGATAGAAATACTTTTTACCGACTTTTCCAACAGTTACTTCAACTATTTCAGAAGGTGCATTTCTATTAAATTTTTCACGGAATAAAACCTGACCGACAAAAACGGCAGGTAACATCGGTTTTGCAATAGCAGGGATGACGTTTAATCCCTCAACATTTTGTTCTTTATTCATCTTTTGTACTATTTTGAAAATTAGTAATTCTAAGCCCTGCCATCGCAAAGCCGGTTACCGTTATAGGAAATGCTACCCAGCGCCACAGACACAATCAGCAACTTGAACAGGATCAACATGCCCTATGATTTGATAAGAACCACAGACACAACTTGCGGCTCTTTCCAGTTTATATTCCAACTCTCTTTCTTGACGGTATTCTTCCATATCTTCACGCCAATTATCAAGTTCATTATGTGGTTCTTTGGCGTTTTTGTCAAAGTAATTTGAGTAACATTTTGGACAATAATAATGTGGCTCACTACATTCATCATCTGGCTCATAAAATTCAAGTTCAACATCTTTGTTGCACTTTTTGCAATAACTTAAATGCAACGGCTTTTCAATGTTTGCGTACCTTCTTATTGTCCTTGCTAAATCCTCTATAAACCGATCATCGCTTGACTTTTCATTTGGCACAGATAAATAGCCGCAAAGGAATGATGCTAACTGCCTAAATCGGTCGTATGGGTATTTTTGATTTTCCATTTTATTTGTTTTTATTCGTAAATAGATTTAATAACAGTAACAAAAGGTTCGGTTTTTAATTCGCCTTTTTCGTTAACCCAAACGGGTCTTGCACCTTCCGCATAGGATAAATGACACCGCCTTTCGACCGAACCATATTCATAAATTGTCTTTAATCCAAGGAATTTGCATATCCGGTTCGCTTGTGCTTCAAAATCATTTTTCATTTCCTTTGTGAAGATTTTATTTTGTTTAAATAAAGCGTAAGGGAAATGTTCTTTCATAAATTTTTTAAGCAAAGCCTTATCCTTATAAACCGCACTCCCTATAACATTGCATTGGCTATATACCTGCTGACGTGCATCACTCATCTTTTGTTCGCTATTTAACTTTTGTTCGTTCATTGTACTTTTGTTTTTCTATTACGGCACATCGCCAATGCCCGCCCGTTATCGGCTATTGGAGAACGACCTCAATAATCCGACAATTTTATCCTTACCAACAGGATTCATCGAGTGACAATAATATTCAGGACATTTTAAGCCATTTTTTAGGCAATAATCTACCAACCATTTTGCACATTCATAACCTGTTTTTTCGGCGTGAACTTGTGCATCTTGCCATTCTTTTGACTTTTCATAATCTGTCCAAAGTGGTTCAGGTGTATAATGGCTATCTGCTAAGTCGTGGTCAAACGAAATAAAAGTTGGTAACCCATTCTTTTCAATCCATGCGATAAAATCATTATAATTTCTAACGACATGCCATTGGCGTTCTATAAACATTTTCTGGTTAGTATAATCAAAGGCGTGTTCAGGTTCCCGAATATCATCCAGGAACAAATAAACAGCCGATAACATGCCGTTTTGCTCAAGGCTGGCAGACGTGCTATTATCGGCATTTGAATTTCTATTTTGCATTTGAATAATTTTTAAACATTCGTAATTCTATTTACAGCCCTGCGCGGTCCACCGTTGGTGGTCATGCCTACTGTGGTACACTTTCACCAATAGCTTCTTCACCTTTTTTAATAGCTTCTGCATAATGGTGCAAAGCCGCTGGGCTTCTATTTATTACTTTAAGAAATTCCCTAACAGCTTCTTGTAAAACATTTATATGTTCATCACGTACTGAAATTTCGTTTCTTAATTCATTTATTTCATCCCTATATTGCTGACCATCATCAAACATCATACTTTGGGAAATTTATAAAAAGTGGGCGGCTTTTTAAGTCCGCCCTAAACCCGCAGACTTTGCGGGAACTGCGAGCTAAGATTTTAATGTGTGTTCTATAGATAAAATCCTTTCTGCACTTTTTAAATCTTTCTCTATCATACCTGTCAATCGATATTTTTTTGCATAATACTCAAGCTCTGCAACTGCCTGATAAGTTGAAACTACAGTATTATCATTTCTGCTGAGAATTAAAGCGCCACCTGTCAGTGGTAATTTTTCGTCAGAAATAATTTTTTCAGCTTCATCTTTTGAAATTTGTAACACGGCAGGATTTGTTTTTTCAAACAATTCAGTTAGCAGGCTGAACATCGCATCGCTGATGTAACCTAAATTTTTGTCAAGAGATACAGTAATTGTTTTCATTTTGCAAAGTTTTAATTTTTATGATTAGCAATATCGCTAATCAGATACAAATATAAACATTGTTTAGTTACAATCCAAATTTATTTTTCTTTTCTGGAAAGATTTTTTTTGATATTGTAAATATGCTGAGTCGTTACCCTAAACTTTTGAGCTATGTCTTTGTTTTTCACGTCTTTATTCAAAAGCTCTCTAATTTCTACAACCTGCTGATTGGTCAACTTTGCCCTGCTATGTGTTTCACCCTGTCCTTTGTTTAGTTCTCTGTTTCGATGTATAATGTTTTCAGAATGGGTTGTCCAAGCTAAATTTTCAACCCTATTATTTTCCTTATTCCCGTCTATATGGTTCACATCTGGGTGCCACGGCTTTTTGTTTAGGAAATACTCTGCAACTAAACGATGCACCAGATGAACTTTAGCTCTCCCTTTTTCACATAACTGCACCGCACTATAACCTCCGCTGCCTGCTTTAAACTGATTGGAAATAACTTCTTTGCCCCTGTTCTTATAGTTCAGGTTTTTCACCCTTCCTAAATTAGAAATCTGAAAACGAGGATAGCCTTCGATTGTTTTAAATATTTCCATTGTTTATTACTTACAATGCAAATATACTAAATGCTAAACAAATATTTCTTTACTTTTTTTTAAAAATAATTTCCCCTCAATTTCAAAGAACTATTCGGCGCTGTTAAGCGCCTTCCTACAACATTGGTATTTATGCAAGTGTGGCAGGACGGTTGTTTTATAATTTAAGGTTGTCGCTGTGCGGCGGACAGCAAGCCTTTAGCGTTAGCGGCAACCTTAAAGACGACCTTCCGCCACATCAATTGCTTTTTTAATATATTCGTGGTTTTTCAATCCTAATCCACCCACAGATTGAAGGTATTTAAGAGTTTCTAACATCAAAGGTGCTGATGCAATCAAATTAGCATCTTCTTTTGTGTAGACGTGGTCTGTAATACACTCACCGTCATCCGACCAATGAATTTCAAAACCTTCAACACCATTGGTTTTACGTTCACCAACTTTCCAGTAGTCCCATCTGTGACTACCCATTCTTATAATTTTACTTTCTGTGTACTTTGACATTTTATTTTTATTTGTAAAGCAAGGGCAGCCGCTAACAAGGTATTAGCTATATGGCGGCTGACGTGCTTCGGTTAAACATTTATTTAAAATTAAACTTTGGTTCTTCGTATCGGCTGTGGTTCTATAATTCCGCCACATCGCTAATACCCGAACCGTTACAGGCAAGCTGCCACCATCAGCGATAGCAGGCACTGTAAATTTTAAAATAAATTGAGGGTGATTACTTAACCGGAGTGAAAGAAATATCTAAGTAACAATTAAGTGCAACGGCTATTTGTGTAAGTGTATTTATATGAAAATTTGCTTTTCCACTCTCAATGTCAGAAATAGTTGCAACCCGTAATCCAGCAGCATCTGCAAGCTGTGTTTGATTCCACTCTTTCGACAACCTTGCCTTTTTTATTTGGTTGCCAAGTAAATAAGAATGGCTTGTATCGCCAGGCTGCAAAAAAACAGCAGCTATATTACCGTTGTCATCTTTGCCAATATATTGATAACGTTTGCCATCTTTTTCAAATACTTCACCAGTTGAAATATTTGAAAATACTTTTTTAAGTTGTTGGCTTACATGCTTCGGATTGAAATGTGTTTTATTTTTCATGTCGTATTTTTTTTTGGTTATCTCATTGAAGATGGTAAGTTATTC
The DNA here is from genome assembly GCA_964464835.1 of uncultured Chitinophagaceae bacterium. Lineage (GTDB taxonomy): Bacteria > Bacteroidota > Bacteroidia > Chitinophagales > Chitinophagaceae > JAFDXJ01. Next base: position 4,633 of record CAYXHX010000002.1, read on the forward strand.
TTTGCATTTTCTCTGTTTTTTTCAGCTAACCAAACGCTGGGGTTGCTGCTTGCTTTTGTGTTACTTACCAGTTCTCTTTGTGCCCATTTTTCAGCTTCTTTTTTTGAACTGCTTTTTTTAGCTAATTTTGCTTCACTTTTCATATACATTTGGCATATAGATTCAAATGTCATTTTTGCACCTTTTGAAATCATTGCGTTTGCTTTGTCCTGAATGTGTTGTGGAATGTTTTGAGTTGTCATTGTTATTTGCTTTTGTTACACAAATATACGCTATAACGCAAATAAAAACCAAATTTATTTTACGTTTTAACGTATATTAACAATACGTTAACATATACTAAAAAGCCCGGATATCCGGGCAATTATATACTATATATATGTTTCTAAAATATACGATCACCTTGTGCGTAAATACTTTTCAGCCCTGCACGTTCATCCGTCGGGGTTGTTGCATTAGCATTTCCTGTTACCCATGATCGCCAATAACCTGTAATCCAGTCGGCTGAATTATTAATATCCATCAATGCAATTTTGTTAAGCATTCCTCCTACATATAGCCCCCTGGCCACAATTCTATCTACTAAAAAATCAATGTTTGCGGCAAATGATGTGAAGCATAAGAATCGCCTTTCTTTGCCTGTCATGCGATCCCTTTTAATGACGGTCCCGGTTACTTGATTATTAAGATACTCAGGCCATCTACCAACATCTGCCTGTATGCCACAATAGTTATTATTTATTCCACTTTTGCCATTTCCGGATTCATTGCGAAAAACTACATAAACAGAAATTTTTATTTCTTTAGTAATTTTTAAACTCTTAATGTAATTAATTACTTCGCCCATTTCAACGGTTGTTTTTCTGTATTTTTCTTCCGGCAATTCCGGGTATGAATTATTAACGCTCATTTATTTTTTAATTTAATTTTAAAAATAGGCAGGGGTAGAAACCCCCGCCGTTCCTTTAACCTATGAGAATGAAAAAAATCCAATCATGAAAACAGCTTTCGCATTGCAGCAATATTTTTCTTAGCACCATTTTTTGTTTTAAAAGTTTCTGATGTAGCCAATATTTTATTGTTCGCTGCAATGTACAGCACGTGCCATTGCTTTGTTTTATCATTATAAATTATTTCAATCTTTCCTTTTTTCATCTTTTTCTTTTACATATAAAATGCCTGAATTGAAATTCTCAATAGCCTCATTTTCAGTGTTTCCCTGCGCAACCATTTCAGGATTTTCTCTTGAAATTGCAAAGAACTTTCCTGTCCCTGTTTCTATTATTTTAATTTTGTTTTTCATCTTTGAATTTTACCTTGTTTTTAATATATTGAGAAAGCTTATCTAAGCTGAAACCAATTATTAATGCAAAATACATTGTAATATCCACGCCAAAAATTTCTTTTGCAAATCTCAAACAAATAAATATGGATATTACACTTGCTACAATCCTTTTTAAATTATCACTCCATAAAAAACTCCATGAAAAATGGTATGGGCTTTTCGGACTTAGTTTATCTCTGCTTTTTACATTTAAAGATAAAGAATAAATTGCACCGATAAAAGCAAAAATATAAGTTGCAATTATCTGCGAAGTAGAACCTTCACCAAATATTAGTTTTAATAATTCATTTTCCATTTTTACTTTCTTTTAAAAGTTCGTCCAAATTCATCTGTTCCTTTTTTGTACCGAAAATCTCAATATGAGTTTGCAATTGTCCATCTAAATGATTCAAATTCGACTTCAGTTCCTCAATCTTCACTTCATTGCGAATTACTCTTGCATTTACATCATCAATCAGCTTTATTTTATCTTCTATATCAGACAATTTTGCCTTTAATAAAAAAGTCGTTAACACTACTAAAATTGGTGTTAACCATGAACGAACCTCTTTTATTGTATCAACCGCCATCACTGTTTTTACTTTAAAAAATTAGCAAATGCAAGTCCTAAATTGTTTAATTCTGTTCCGTCATTAAGCGGGTCAACCTTTCCGTTGTCACTTGTAAAGCTGCTCCAACATAATTCTTTAATCCCCGATTTTTGAAAGTCTTTGAGTACACTTGTAACCAGTCCAGGCTGTGCGTTTAAAATGCCAACCTCGTTACTAATAACATCTTTCCCTGTTACTTTTTTAAGATATTCTACAATATAGTCTAATGCGCCCGGTGTTGCAAATTGAGTATCGTTTTCAAACCAATTAAACATTCCTACTCTTTCTATGAGCGGCTCGTACCAATGCAGGTTTACAACGTCAACCAACACTTTATAATTCTGCAATAAATATTTTGTGTCGGCAATTCTCTGCTCGGTGTCTTTATCACCTCCATACTTTGCAATCTTCCTGGTTTGCTTATCCATGCAATTGTCGTAAAAATCGTTTGCTGCAACAATCCGACTTTCTTCTACTAAATTTCGGTAAGTCAATATTTGCACTTGCGGGTTTACAAGCCCTCCATTTGTAACACGTACACCAAACTTTTCAGCAATTTTTTTAGCAACACTCAATTCATAAATATATTCCTCTGCTGTACCGGAATGGAATAATCTTACAGTTTCTTCATTCTCGATTACAAGCAATGCAATTGCATCTTTATATTTTGCAAGAATTTCTGATAGTATTTTTTCATACTCCCCCGATTCGTTTAATGATAAAAAGGGTTGTGGAACCCGAATACCTTCGCTGCTGCGAATTGTTTTCCAGTTTACATTTAAGTAAACTTTTAAACCTGCCGCTTGCACTTGTTCTATACCTGTATTCCTGCCTGTCCAAGAATCCATATTTAAACCAAGTCTAACTGCTGTGCAGCCTAATTTTTTTGCAAGTGTAATCGTATCTTTCGGGCTTAATTCCCCTGCTGTAAACACTCCATATACATTTTGTTTTTTCTCGCAAATAGTATCGGGCGTTTCAGCTACGAAAGGAGAAATAACTGTTACTACTTTATTTGCTTCAATAGATAATTTAGTACCTGCATCAATCGGTATTACTGCTTCATTAAATAGTTTAATAAAAGACAAAAAGGTATTGTTTATTGCACTCTCAACTGCGCTTCCTGCTACAATGCCGATACTGATTAATTGCGAATACAATACTCTTTTTTCGCTATCCAAAAAAACCATTACCGATTCAGTACGCAATGTTCCTGCTGCATAGCCTTTTACATAGTTTATAAAACGTGCATTAGCTGCTGCAATGTAAGAATAAACAAGGCTTGTTTCATCTCCAAATAGATTAACGCCTGCACTTTTCAAAGCTGCGATTAATTCGTTTTTTACTTCATCAAGATTAATAGTCATATAATTTATTTTAAATAATTATCGCAAAGCCATTCAACAAAATCATCAATATCATTTACATCAATTCTTTCTCCTTCTACAAGAAAATATTTATCAACTCTATCATAAAGCCACCATTGGAGTGTGTCCAATACTTCATCGAATACCTGTTCATCATTGCTTAATAAATGTGCAATGCCCTCCTCAATAACACTTATATATTGTTCATCATATTCTAAAAGGTTTACGCCATGCTTATTAAGCGCATCCCTTTTTTCAGCTTGTTTCTTTAAAAGCTGCAATGACTTAATTATATAATCCTTTTTCATCAATTCTTAATATTAAATTGTCCTAAAGAAAACAATAACATAGCAGCCCTTTTCGTTGCTGCCTGTGTCATCAATTCCTTTCCTTCCATGTATGCTATCCAAAGCCCATTTTTGCGTTTAATAGCTTTAATTTTCTGAATTGTTTTTTTCATGTTTATTCAAATTTTCGATTAACATTTTACAACGTTTGGCTGTTTCATAGTCTTCTATTTCAACCGATTTTTCAAGAATACTATTCAGGCAATATTTCATCACTACACTATTTTCCTTTTCGTTATTACTGATTCTTTCCTTGTACTTTTTCAACAACACATCCTGCATTGTTGATTTTACAACAAATAAAACGGCAATAAATGTTATCAAACTAAGAAATACTATACCTTCTACTGTCATGATTTTTTATTTTGCAAACCTGCAACCGGTTTTTAAAAATTCATTATACACTTCATCAAACGTATATTCTCCATCCTTGTCTGTGAACACTAATCCCCCTTTGTTTACTTCTGATTCATTAAACACTACATATTTTTCATTTACGAAAAGCATAAAATCTCTTGCTGCTTTTTTCATTTTTTCGTGCACGTAATCTAAGTCCATTTTATTTATTTTTTAAACTGTTTTCGGAAACCAATAATGAATTTATACTCGCATTAAACAAATCCTTAAACCTGGCAGCTTCATCGGCTGTAAGTGTAATACTTTTTGCATGATAGCCGTACCAGTTTTGAAACACGCTGTTAACCGATTCAGCTTGTTTTGCAAGCCACTTCCCATTTGCTCTCTGTAATTCTAAAGCATAAATGTTTTTTACTTTCACATCTAACAACTCATACCCTGCTTTGTATGTGTCGAAATTTTTATCCGTGTTTTGAATAATTGCAGTAGCCAAACTGTCTGCATATTCCTGTGTGCTTTTTATTTCTAAAACAACGGTCGAATTATAGGACGGCATGAAGTTTAGAACGCTGCAACTTGTAAAGATTAGAGAAAGTAATAATAGTTTTTTCATTGTAATTAATTTGCTGAAATATAATTTAATTGAAACTGTAACGTCTTAGCATTTGTCGAACCCATATTAACATGAAATTTAAATCCTGATACCGTTTTCTTTAATGCAGCCACTCCGCTTGAAGCCGATTCATTTCCTGTTGTCGTGTTGATTTTTGCAAAACTCAAATACATATTAGCATTGTTCGTGTTGAACCCTGCCGGTACAAACGGCAACGGCAAATCGGAAGGGAATACTAAATCTACATTCAAGTTGCCTGTGCCACCGGTTGTGTAATAGATATAAAACCATACGCTTACATTCCTTCCTGTTTTAACCCAACTATACTTTGCTGTACGTGTTCCTGAAGGTGCTGTACCATCAAGCCATGTGTCATTGCCTGATGCATAATCTTGTTCAACAACCGATGTGCTACCCATCTCATTCCATGCGCTATTTGTATAACCATAAAACTTTTTAGTAGTGCTGTCGAAATAGGTCATTCCCATAGTCGGATTTGCCGGTGCTGCTGCGGAAGGTGTGTATTGCTGCCATGAACCTGTTTTGGAAGATTTAAATACGTTGTTTAAATTCACTTTCTCATAGAAAGCATCCATTTTATTCAGGTCTGTTTTCGGGGCGAAAATATTCATCAATGTTCCGCTATCACAACCCCTTACACGAAACGTATTGCCATCAGGGATAATAATGTTTCTAAAAATAGTATTCCCTGCATAGTACAAGTCCACCGAAGGATGCCCCGCTGAATTTCTTATGCTACCTTTAAAAGTAATATTTTGGAATACATTATTGAGTTCCATCGTATTACCCGGAATCCCCTGGTAATCTATCCATTGCCCGATTGTGTCAAGTGTAACTGTAATGTCAGAAATAATATTATCGTGCGCTACATAAGCCGTATCATCGCCCCAATTGAAAACAGAATTTACACCCGATGGGCTTGTGGAAGTATCATTGTATAATGGCACATTGAAGTTCCAATTATATATCTTGTTGTTATGCGCTCCACGACCTATTTTAAAGAAGTCTAACCTTTCATTTGTACCATTCACATTTATATTATAAAAAACGTTGTGGTGAAAATCATCATCAAAATAAACAAAACTTCTTTCGCCTGTTGTATCTTCATAATTTGATGGGTAGTATATCCAATTCACATCATGCACCGTATTATTCGTGCTTCCAAAACCAAAGTCAAAAACCTTCTTTGTAGAAACAATTTTTAAGTTACTTATATCACAATAGTTGAAAATATTTCCTCCAAAAGTTCCGAAACTTTTTAGTGTTAAGTTTTGGAATTTGCTTTCATAGGTTGCGCCATAGCCGATAACATTGACAGGAATTTTTGTTTGGTCGTATGGTAAATTATCAACCATATTATAATCTGCTTGCGAAAGATATAAGTCATGCAGGTAAACATTCTTCGTACACCTATCTACGCCTAATGCACCGTGAGAAGTTAGCCCGCTGTTTACGTCTAAAATGCGTGGGTATGTGCTGTCAATTCCTGAACTCCCGGACGAAATCCCCCCTGCGAAAAAATCTTCTTGCAAGTCATGTTTAAAAACAATTGTATCGCCTTTAATCCGCCAAATCTCTTCCATCACAGTTTCACTCGCTCGCCACAATAGTTTGTTAGGTAATTTATATCGCTTCCTTGCTGCGATTATCACAACCTTGCCCGGATAAAGTGTTGCTGTATCTGCTGCATTGTACAACTTCACCCAGTTGCCGCCTCTTGCTTGAGGATAAAACGGAAATTGCGGGGCTTTATAAATGCCGTTTACGTTGCTTGGGTCATACGTTCCTGTATAGAATATCACGCCTTTCTGAATAGTGGGTGAAAACTGTGGGTCAACGTTCCTTATCTCGCTCGCATCACCATCACCATACACTTCAAAATTATCTGTCAACATTAACCCTTCACCACGAAACCCATAGAACTTTTTTGTTCCGGGAACATATAAAGACTTTGCTCCGGGCAAAGAATCTAAAAACCTTACTGCGTTCCTCAATGCTGTACTATCCTGTTTAAAGGATTCCATCCCATTGCCCAAAGCACCAAACCATTTTAGATTGTAAGATTTTGCATTGCTCACATCACGCACATAAGCCTTTGTACTGCCGACCGGAATCACCATGCCGGGAACTGCTGCTGCGCCTATTGTGTCAATTAAAATAAATCTTCCACCTGCTCCATCATTGGCATTATAATATCCTTTTACAAGGTATTCTGCTTGCAATAGTGGGCTTTCGGCAGGAGAAAGAGCAATGGTATTCAAGTCGGACATTGTATTAACCACTTTCGATACAAACCCTGTCTGTCCTCCTCCTATGTTGTAGAGGAAGCCTGAAACGGCTCTGGTGGAATTTTCTATTACTAATTCAGTAGTGCCGCTTCCCCTTGCCTTTAACTTTACTGTATCACCGTAGATTTGGGTGGTTTGGCTATTTGCAACACTAACCCATAAAAAAATAATAAATAATATGTATTTCATAATCTTTATGCTATTGTTATATAACCAGGCGTTCCCGGTAAATAAAAAATAAATTGTTTTGTCGGCCCACTTGAATCAACATATACAGAAGTTGTAACTAAATCGGCAACAGTTGTACTGCCGGGCCTATAAACCCAAACTTCAAAAACTGGTTCCTGTCCGAAATTAGCCTCTCGGGATGAAGTTAAATCAACAATCATATTTAATTCATTCGTAAATGCAATGCGTTCTTTTTTGTTTACGCAACATTCTTCTCCACCACTTTCATTTGCAACTTCACCGGCACTACTTCCATCATAATATCTGTCAGGTGATTGTATATTTTCCCAAACAAATGTTCCTGTATATAATTCTATTGAATCTGCACCTCTCGCCAATATTGGGCGAATTTTTAAAATGCCTGTTATTCCATTATTTCCACCCCACCGAACGCCGGATGCAGTTTTAAACCACACTTTCACTTTTGCGCCAAGTATTGTTTCCGTACTTTTTGCGAAGTCGTAATTTTCGCTTGTGCTTTCATCAATATCAAAGTTTAATTGCCTGGCCGTTTTAATTTCCGCGCTCCTATTGCCGGATATTGTCTTTAAAGATGCGTTTGGCAGTGGCATATCGGCAATGACGGTTAATTTACGTATATCATTAATCCCTGCGCCAGTATTATTTATTCGGGTATTCCATTCCGCTATACTATGCCAATCGGTAAATGGTGCTGCATCAACATTCGCCACATATATATTTTGTATTTCACTTAAATTAATAAGCGGCAAACAGTCATTAAATGAAACAATTGGTACTGTATAACAACTCATAAAATCAAAATTAATTTATATAACAATATAAAATACACTCGGCTCAATAAAATATATCCAAACAGAATCATGCCAGTCATTAGGAGCTGTTCCGGTATATGCAATAACATCACCACTCAATTCAGTATTAGTCAATACAACTGTACTACTTCCGTTTTGCGTTACAGGTATCAATTGTATAGGGTCTGAAGTCCCATAAGGCGATCCCGGTACTGGAATAAAATAATTTTGTCTTTGCTTTTGAATATTAAAATTAAAATTGAAAATCGGCAAAGGGATTGTCCCCGCTGCATCTGCAAAACATTCAACTGTTATATTTGTATATTTCATGTTTTCAAAAACATCCATATCCGCACCTGATACACCTGTGCTTTGAGATAATTTTAAATAGAATTTTTCCAAAGAAACATTACTGCAACACGCTGTACGAATATAATCACCCGGCAACGCAAATTCTACTTTTGAATTTCCGCAATAATGTTCCCCATAATCATTTGTTACTTTTAAAGAATTTATCTGTACAACATCATTCCCCTCTGTTATCCAAATATTATCATGTATAGATGCAAGGACGATTGAATCCAAAAGATAATCCGGGCCAAAGAACTCGATTTTATGTTTTTGCAACACTCTTTGAAATGTCGGTAAAAACACTTCATTTCCATTCTCCTCTCCTTCTTCGGTTATTTCAGCAGGGATAACCTCTGTATATGTATCTAAATAAATTTTATTTTTAAAGCCTGTTGAATAAAGTATCGGGCTAATATCACACCCATTCCACCATTCGAGTTTTATGTAATTGATTAATTCAGCATCAGGGATTATTTTAAACGTTTCGCTATAAAATGTATAAGTTCCTTTAACTATCTTCATGTAATAACAACCACTCAAAAGCCCGGTAATAGCATTCCCTTTATACAGCAAATATTCATCTGTTAGCGTGTGCCTAATTTCAACTAAATTAATAAATGCCGAAAGGTCAAGCGCAAGTGTACCATCCAAATTATACAACTTCCATTCGGTAATACTTTCCGTATTGCTTACAAATGCTTTTTTAATTTGAAACGGCAAAAATGAAGTGTTCCCACAAATCAAAAGAAATGGCAGCTTCGATAAGTTCTGCGCACGGTATCTATATTGCTTATCAATATCATTGTACCAAACAAACGGCAAATTTAATTCTGTCTTTAACATTTATATTACAACATAATCAGGTGATGGCAATATTGCAAAAGCCCATGTACTCGTTTTCCAATCGGTGGGGGCTGTTCCTGTATATCCAACAATATCCGCACTCAAATATCTTCCTGTCCCAACCATTAACCTATATCCTTTATAATTCCAATTCTCCACAATAGGCGTTTGCGGCACATCAGTTGGCGTTCCCGGTGTTGGGACAAAGTGTTTAGTTTCTGTTATTTGAAATAATGCCATAAAATCATCTTTATTAATCCACTTCGGGATTGTGCCGAGCGCATCAGCGTAAGAATAAATACAAATGTCCGCAATCATCGGGCTATCATACAATGGCATGGTATCTAAATCAATTGGGCCACGCTCATTTTCAATAACCAACTTTAAATATGTTGTGCCACTATATATGTCTGCTTCCTCTACATCATGCAGTAATTCAATTTCCAAAATTTCATTTTTCGGCTTATATTCAGCATTATCAACCTCGCCATTTCCGAAAATTGATTTTACCAATTGTTCAGGGTTAAATTGATCTTCACAACATAAAGGAATGGCAACGGCATCCGCTTTTTTTGTTTTGCGCCATGAAAGAAATTCCTGGTATTCATCATTTAATACACCATGCTTTAATGCTCGATAATATTTATGATAATCCCTATGAAGCTGTGCAAATGCAAGACTATTGTTATGATGATATTCGTATGTATCTAAAATATTATTTTTAAAAATTGGAGTTTCCTGAATGATATAATATTTCCCTTCATATACTGCACACGCAACTATTACAAAACCTTCATCACTTACAGAATCATCACTCATTACCTGCTCTAAATCGGTTGAAACCTGCGGGCAATCATGCGTTAATTTAGTTTGCCTTGTTGACACACAAGTATCAACATACATAATAGGCTTTCCGACAAAATCTAAACTTTTTGCATCTTCGGTTTTATAATCTTCCTGATACGGCAACTTAGATATATCATAAGAATATTTCGCTTTCCCCTGCAAATATTTTGCATATTTTGAAACTGTTAAATCAATCTCTACCACCTTATTGAATGCGCTTATATGCTCAAATCGAACCTTCCCATTTTCATCAATAAAATGTTTCACGTAAAACATTGAATCAAGTGTTTCGGCTAAATCATTAAACTTATAATTACCATTGGTGGCAGCAGTAATGTAATCCGGGTGCTTTGCATCGCTTTTTTGAATTAAAAATAAATGATTAACCTTAGTCGCCTGGCCTGTAACATAGTTTATATTGCTTGTATTTATCGGATTAATTTGAAAGAAGTCTGAAACAATATCATTATTACAAGCGGAATATCCAAGCATTGTAAATAAAACACTGCTCAATTCCATTGCATTGTTGAAAGTCTTGTTGCCGCTCATACCCGCATAATTCCAATTGTATTGAGTTCCCGCAACTCCGCTTGGTGGATTAACGTCTGCAACCGCCACATTTGTTGCCTCTGATTCAATTATAACCGGTTGCCTCACCCAATGATTGGTAATGCCATCCGTACTGCCTAAAATAAAGCCGATTGGCGGCGTAGAAGCCACAGGTAAATCAATATACTCCCTTACCCAATAACTCCTGCCAATTACCGTAAAACCAGACATTGTTACACCTTCTGTTAAGGCGTATAACATCCATCCCGGGTCTGGTATTGTATTATAATTACCACCCCAATAATAAGGGTTTCTCTTGTTGTTTTTTTGAGGGAAAGTGCCAAGGCTAACTATGGAGAAAGCCCGATTATGCAATTCTAAATCACCCAATACAAAATAAATTGTACTCTTTGCTGTACCGGAAATAATATTTACATCATTATCTCCATTATTCACCATGCAAGTATATTCATCAAATGGTGGAATTTCGCCTGTAATTGTGCATCTGCTCAAATCAAATTCAAAATCTACTAATCGAATTACACCAAGATACTCGATTTCTCCGCTGCAAACTTTTTTAATCTCCAACTGCAAAGGCGTACACCTATTATTCGCATTTTCAATACTCATTAAATATTGAAAATCTTCCTTTACAAACGTCAATTTGCCGTTCAATGTTTTACGCCAATAATATGCGCCATTCTGATCATTCAACTCATAGGAATAATGACAATCATTAAAACCCAATGGATTGCAGGATGTTTTTATCGTGCCGCTAATTATTTTAAAAGTCCTTTCCATATTATTAAAAAAGGCCTACAAACGTAGGCCCCTTTCTTTTAACAAATAAAACAAAAAAATACAACAAATGAAAAAAAATTAATGGGCTATCGGTGAAACACATCTGTCAGGGCTTGTGCGTGAATCCCATTTAAAAGTACCTACATACTTTTCAATTTCATCAACTCCCCGTCCAAGTACAGGCGTCAGGTACAATGTACCTAAAATTCCCGAATTACCGCCGAATAAATTAGCTCCTTCTGTTTCATACCATGCTTTGCATTTAAAAGCGAAACATTCAGTAGTCCTTACGAACTCATAATTTTTTGCAGTTGCATCATCAATTTCAACATTAATAACACGTTCTGTTTTACTAACATATTTTCTACTCCCGGAAATATCTTTTTCGGTAATACTTGCAGCAGGAATATCACCAATGATTGTAAGTGTTCTTATCAAATCATCTACTGTGGCACTGGAGCCGGTCGGGATTGTTGAATCTTGCGAAAGCCTGTCTGCCCATTCACCTGGTAAAGATGCATCAGCAAAAACAGCGGCAACCGGTTTGGCAATATATAAATAATTTCCTTGTGAAAGTGTGATTTTTGGCGCACAATCATCAAATGCAACATCCGGTAATGTTGCAATGCAATTCGTTGGACAAACTAAAGATGTAATTGGCATGGATATTTGATTTTAATTATGTTGTAAAATTATGTATTTTTTTAAACATCAAACATTTTTTTTATTTATTTTTCTTCGTCTGTTCCCTTCTACCTCAATAAAGTATGAACCCATATCAATAATTTCCTTTTTCGGCTTCTTATGAAGAGATACAAGTTCTTTAATATTTTCATCAATACTCGAAAGGCTGCCTTCTTTTAAAACCGTTGTACTATGCGTATTTTTTGAATTTTTACGGCTATTCAATGCACGGTATAATTCAATGCGATCCCTTTCTTTTGAAATTTCTGAATCTTCATTTTCGTGAATCAAATCCAATGTTTCACGCATCACATGGTCAGGCATACGGCTGCCGCCCAAAATGCCCGATAAATATTTTCTCATTGAGGGCAAATCATCTTGATTGATAGCTTCCAGTAGTGGCTTATACTTCTTTGTTTTTGGCTTCGATACCGCATACAGGTATTCGCCATCTTCATATTCAGCAATCTTCCTGTTACCATCATATAATCCTATACCACCTTCTTTATGTGAACGGCCTTTTAATTCCATGCCGCCACCTTCTTCAAACTTCGGTACACTTGATTGCGCCGCCTCAATCGCATTCTTGATTGAAAGGAATGTTGATACGATCAATGCTGCCCCGGCAATACCAAGCGCAACACCAACAAAAGGAATACCCGAACTACTTTCTATTGCCTTCGCTGCCGCATTCGCCAACCTTACCCCCGTTTCGATATTGGTCGCTAAAATTGCAGCAGCTTGTAAAATAGCTTCTTTCTTTCTTATCTCCTCCAATTTTACTTGAGCCTGTTGCTGTGCCGCTAATTCAGCCGTTTTATTTGCTCTTAATGCATCAAGTTTTTTCTGTTCAACCGATAAATTATTTGCAAGCCCCTTTTCCGCTAAATCCTGCTGCCTGTCCACAATATCTTCCTGTGTGTCTATCTGGTCATTTAGTGTGTCAATAACACGCTGTATGGCATCAATTTGACGTTGTGCTTCGGATTCCATTGATTGGGTTAATTGCTTAAATGCATCGCCCATCGCTTTTGCAAATAGTTTCCCAAATTCCCTACCCTCTTTACTATTACCAAAAAAGGCATCGGATAAATAATTACCTAAATCAAATTCGGGATTGTCCGCCTGTGCCTTTACTTCAATATTCAACGTCTTTAAAAACGCCTGAATCTTCGCCTTTGTTTCATCATCAATTTTTGTATTTATTCCAAGCAAATCAAATATCGTTATTCCTTTTGTTGCCGCTGCCTGTAAATTATCGGGGTTCAATAATTCATCAAATTGTTCTTTAGTTATTTTTCGCTGCTCGATTAAACTATTACCAATTAATTGTAAACTCTTTTTGGCATATTCTTTCTCTACCTTTAATTTATTCGCCTCTTTTAACTCGGTTAATTCTTCTTCGCTCAATCCTGTTACCTTCAATAAATCAATAGTACTTTCAGCCAGTTCCTTTTGATTGTTTAGTTTCTCAATATTGGAATCACGGATTAAATTTTTAATCGCTACCTCCCTGGCATTGTTTAAATCAAATATTATATTATTATTTGCATATATTGCCGCTTTATCTTCATCGGTTAGTTTTGTTTGCTTTAATAAATTTTGATTTTGTTCGTTCAATGATTTTATAATGCCATCAAATTTTTTATTAATCTGGTCAATATCATTATCTGTTTTATCACGGATAATCTCATTCAATGCTTCATTTGCCGATATTAGTAAAGCCTTTTGATTGGCATAAAATTCAGCATCAATTTTTAAAACTTTTGCATTGTACACCCGAATTAATTGATTCTTCTGATCATAAGCTACTTTTAGCAAATCACTTGTAATAGTTCCGCTTTTCCGTTGCTCATTAATCAAATCCTGTATAGACTTTAATTGATCGGTCAATGTGTTGTATGCCACCTGCTTTTCTCTATCCCTGTCCGCTTGCAATAATTCTGCCTGTGTATCACGAAATTGTTTTTGCAATTCAGTAAATGACTTATTATATGCCTGTTGCAATGCCAACCTTTTTTGATAATCGGCTTTTGCTTGCTCCTGTGCTTTCTTATTTTGATCGGCTTGAAAATTTAATTGCTCAACAAGTAATTTTGCTTTATCATTTTTAATTTCAGTTTCAATTCCAACTTCATCACCACCGGCCCCACGAATTTCTTCTAAGTAATTCTCCTTTGATTGTATTGCCAATTTATCCCAATATTGTTGGGTCTTAAATATTTCCTGTTCAGTTGCCCCCTTTTCTTTTAATCGGGCAATATCCAATGACTTCTGCCGCTCATTATAAGCAAGATTGCCCTTCAATCCAATATCCGCAAACTTTAAAGTTGATTCGTTGAGTGCATCAATTTTTTCCTGCGCTTCTTCCGCTTTTGATTTCATTGAAGCAAAAGCTGCTATCAATGCACCGACCGCCGCAAGTACCCATCCGATAGGATTACTTAATAATGTAGCCCATAATCCTTTTGTTGCTACTGTTGCAGCCTCCGTTACTGATGTTTGTGTTGCCGTTGCTATCGTCTGCGCTTTCATTGCCACCGTATCGGCAACCCTCGCCGATCTCATTGTTAATACCGATAAGGCACTCTGTTTTTGAATTATTTGTTGAATCTGCTGCAATGACCTTATTCAATACCTCTGCCAATTCCTTATTCTCACTACCAAATAAAGCCGTTGCACCTTGCGCCAATCCAAAACCCGCCGTTACCGCTGTTACCGCCTGAATTGTTGCATCAATATACTTTGTATCGCTCGCTAAAACACGGATACGTGCAGAAGTATCGCCCAACTGATCTTCCAATTGCCCGGCCTTTATGGCCATATCCTGGAAGTTCTTAGTATTATCCAACCCCTGATCCTCCATTAATGCAAGCTCCTGTTTCAGCGCACGTAGTTGCCCCTTTAATGATGATGACTTTTTTGCTGTGTTATCAATCTCCCCATTAAATTCTGTTATTACCTGCTCGGCAGCACTTATTTGCTCACTCAATAACTTGAACTCATTGCTGTTTGGGTCAAGTGCTTTCAACTTCCCTTTCAAAATATCAAGCAAAGTAGATAAGGCTTTCATTTGATCGCCTGTTTGTTTCAAAACAGTTGAAAAAACAAGAATATCCGAATCATCAAAATTTACTTTTAAATTCGTTGTCTTTGCTGCTAAATCTGAAAGCCTTTTAAATTCATCGGCATATTTTTTAATCGGGGCTGTATCATTCGCCTTTGCCGCCGATGTTGCAAGTGTATCATATACCTGCGCAAGCTGTTGGGCTAAGCCTGTTTGTTCTTTAATAGCTTTATTCCCATTAATTACGCTTTGAGTTGCCTTGTTCTGCGCCTCTGAAACATCGGCAAATCCTGTCTGCATTTTTCCGGTCAATTGTTTTGCCGTTGACTGCAATTGTGCAATCTGCGATTTAACCTCTCGAAGGTCGTTTAATAAGCCGGAAGCATCGGATCCAATCGGTAATACATATTCATTTGCCATTTTATAAAATTAAAATTACTTCTTCATTTTCTCCAATTTCTTTTTTTTCAAATCCAATAAATTATAAAATTCATTTTCTTCTGTTCCTTTTATTGAATCATAATTTACCTTATCACCATCAGCCAAATTCCACCATATTTCTTCCCAATCCTTGTAGTGCTTAATCAAACGGATATGGGTATATTCAGGCTTCCATCCTTCATTAACTCGTTGTACTCCCTTATTGCTTCCAAAATACCTTGCGTGGCACTCACGCAACTTTTTACTTCGTCTTTCAAGATTGAAAGAGATAGCAAAAAAAAACCCGAAATAGAAAACCCTTCCTCTATCCAGTCATTTACTTTTTTATTTATTAAATCATCCGAAATATAACGCCTGTCCTCGTCTTTATAATTTATATAACAAGCGCAAAGTCTTAATACTGGTGAATGATCTTCATAAAAATTTTTAAAACTACGCAAGTTATTATATGCAGTTACCGCAACATCGGCAAACTTGTTTTCATTACAGGTATCATACACCTTCTTCCATTCTTCCGTTTGCTTACCCACATTCATCCCTGTTTCTAATTCAATCTTGGCAGCTTCGGCATAAACAGCTCTCTGGATGCTTATTTCACTCTCAATGAAATATTCAACTCCATTTGCAATAAAACTTTTCTTAGTTAAATCAATCTTTTTTAATTCCATAGCTTAAAATTTCAGGTGGTAATTTAGTTTTTCTAATATTCGGATTCATTTTCTCATAAAATAAATTTATAACCGTTGCATTAAATATCGTTTGCAAAATAAACCAAATATGAATGATAATATCATACTCCACTTTAAAATAAAATAAATAAAGCCATAAAGCCCATTGGCCGGAAACGCACTTGTGGCAACCAATCAACGGTTTAAACAAATAACCAGGCAACTTCCTTTCTAAATAATTATAAATACCATTCAGCAATTGCCCATTCGATGTAAGTATGTTGCTGTATGCAATAGCGCAACAAGCTATTAATATCGTGTAAACTATAAGCATTGGTTAGATTGTGCAACCGTTATACCCGGACTGCAAGCAAAAGGAATAACAAATTTTATGTTTAAATCTATTGCAAAAAACTCAAACGGCGGCATAAGATACTGTGTTTCACTCTCGCTATAATCATAAGGTGAAAATATACTTCTATCCTGCGCTGGTATTGATGCAACACTTACTATAATCCTTGTAAATGGCGGGGAATTAAATGGGCCGGTTATTAATTTTTCTAAAATATCATTAATGGCTTTGGAGCTTAATAGCATATCTGAATTACCAGTTATCATATTTGTATTCATCCAACAAACAATCCTTAACCGGCTCTCATATCCAATTCCACCACGCACCGCAACTGTTGCAGTTATTCCACCATCTTCAAAATATAACAATGTTGCATAACGGCTGTCCGGTATCATTGCCACCTGATCCATACTTGTATTGCATTCAATATTCGTTGCAAATGATGTAACCGGTATGCGCTTCTTTACAGTAAATTGACTATCCCCATCAATCGGTATCGTCTTTTCAAACACTTGAACCAAACCGGAAGTGTGATCCAGGTAAGTCAATCCTGATAACTTAGATAGTAATACTAATGATAATTCTTTATTCATAAATTTCTTTTGAAAATATCTCTAATCCTGTTGCCCGGTATTTGATTTATCACTTCTGCAATATCTTTTTTTATTCCTAAAAAGTTTCCATAATGTAAAAAATTCCATTTCAATTTATCTTTTACCTCGCTGTTCGTGCCGCCAATTATAGCTATCGCTTTCCCTTCACCCTGATTTTCAACACCAAGAATTTTTGTATTTTGTATCATTCGTCCTGTGTAAGTTACATCAACATTAGCCGTTTGTAATCCCTGTATATCTCTTAACTGCTTATACCCATTCTGCAAAGTCATTACCGGAATCGCTTTTGATGCCCTAGGAAACTTTATAAATTTTATGTGCTTCTTTTTATTCGTTTTATTTTGGACTTTATCCGGCTTAAATTTTGCTTTCTGTAAAAAAACTGATTTCGTTACAAGTGTGGTACGCTGTGAATATGATTCTCCTGGTATGCCTCTCTCATGCAGCCGATTAATAACCAATGCAAGCCCATTTTCAGCATACTCCTTAACAATATTTGGCATGGATTCGATTATTTCATTTTCAATTTTTGTTAATGCAATAAGCAAATCATTCATATTCTTTTTCATACCATTATACCCGATTTTATTACCCGATTATCATTGCACACATAACAATCAATCAAGGAAGTATCAATGTTCTCAACAAGCCAATTTATCCGGGTATTATATTCACTTCTGAAATGATTCCTTTTGCCCCAAATAGCCTCCTGGCTCACCATTGTATAACGATTGATATTTCCACTCTTTGAAATAAATTCATGCACCAATTCCCCCGCCTTATACCTTGCTGCATAAGCCATTACCAATTTAGCAGCATCATCATTATTAAATGCTTCACAAATTATTGAAGTGGTATCACAACCAACAATGGCGTATAATGCTAATCCCATCCCATTATTGTAAGTCGTGAAAACATTTGAACTTTCAGCCACACCCGATGCCTGCATATAATTTCTTAAAATATATTCACTACTCCCGCACCCACAACTTAATGAATTTTGCTTTGGGTTGATTGTTGCCGAATAAAGAAAATAATAATCACACCCATATTCCGATAATGGAAGAATAAGGCTCACCGTATTATCCTTTGGCCCGGCCGCAAGCGATTGAATGTTTGCAAGCGTTGTAATAAGCTGCAATGTGGTTGTTCCATATTCCTGTTTATACACTTCAATATTAAACGTGGCATCAGCATCCATCATGGTTGTTATGTTGGATATGTTTATACTCCCGCCCTTCATTGCCGTTGTAATTAACTTCAACCCCGCTTTATTCAACCCCGAAATATTAAATACACTCCCAGGCGTTGTACTCGCAATTTTGCCGGTATAACTTTTTTGCCCAATTGCAACACGTTGGGTTAATCCAATTATAATATCATCGGCCACTTGCTTAATCGCATTCAATTTCGCACGGTAATAAAAATTTGCCATCTCATTAATACAATCTGTACTCATACCCGCTGCCTGTAATGGCGCTATCCCTTCAAGTTCATCAATAAATAAATCACTTGTACTCTTCTTATACCAATCAGCGGGGGAAATGCTACCCGGCAATCCATTTATAGTACAAGTACATTCACTTTTTGTAATTCCTATTAAATCTATCAAACAATCGTATGCCATTATATTTATTTAATCAGTAAGTGAAAAAAGGGCGGGCAGAAATGCCCACCCTGTTCCAATATTCAAAAATGAAAAACCACCTATGACTTATCAAAACTCAAAATGCCGGTATTGCCGGTTGCACACCTGATCGGGTTTGCATACACACCTGCACGAAGTTTTAACTTCCATGTAGGCAGCAATAAACCACCGGTACAAACAACGGAATACTGAACATCAATATACAGCGTGGATTTTACAAGTTTACCCTGGCTTACAAATTGCATCTTCATAAATTCAGGCACATTTACAGGGATTGAATACCGCATAATGCTTCCACTTCCGGTATGAATCCATCCACCATCTGTCATGCTCGCTAATTTTGATAATGCCGGATATTTCGCACGGTTAGCAATGGCCAATGCTCCACGATCAATTAAAAACGTGAAATCAGAAATTGTATTAGCAGCAAATCCGGGCATATCATGACGAAATGCTAAATCATCATACATTGATTGAGCCGCTTTGCCATCTGCATTGTTCGCAAATTTTGTGGCTTTATAATAATCCTGAAATAAATTACCACCATCCAAAATGTATGTTTCCTGACTCCTATTCATTTCGGCAACCTGCATGAAGTATGGTATCAGCTTTTCTGCACCAAAATCAACCGCCGGCACGGTTGTATCTTTGGTTACACCGCTATAAGTGTAAGGGCCTGGAAATGGGTTTGTTCCTTTATTGGCAGCAATTACTGCAACGGCCTTGGAGTTGAATTTTTCAACGATATTTTTAATTTTGGATGCAAGACCTGTGGCTACGATTGTATCATAATCAACTGCACTGGATTCTAATTCTTCGGATGCTACTGAATAGCAATCGGAAATAAATATATCAAGCGCATAATCTTGCTTTTTTGCTGATCCTTCGCCACAAGCGGCAGGAGTACAATCATCCGCATCCGTTACATCGGTTGAGGTATCACCGCAAAAGTCCACCCATTTCACGGAAACGGTATTTTTCTTTTCTGGGTCTTCAAGCAATGAAAGCTGTGCAGTTTGATTTTCTAAAATGGCTTTAATCGTATTTGCTTTAATACCGTATGATTTGGAAGTAGCTGGCTCCTTCCAAATGTTGTCAAGGATAGGCTGAATTTCAGCCGCCTTAATGTTGTTGAAGTTTGTTAATGACATTGAATTTTAATTACGGGTTTTGAAAATTAATTTTTACTGAATTGCGCCCCGTATTGTTCCTTAACCTCAATTTTTTGATCTGTTGTCAAATCTTCTCCGGTCAACAATCCGAGGTACTCTTCCTTAGATGCAGGGGCTTTACCGGAATATCCTTTGTGTTCGCTGCCATTTCCGCCGGATGGTTGCCCATTTGATGGCGCACGTCTTTGTTCAGCCGCTTTAAATTCAAAATTTGATTTTGCAATATTATTCACCATTGAATCAAATGATACAGGATTGGCGTGTGCATCTTCAACCCGCTTGCCCTCTTTATCAAGCAAGAGAAAACCACCATTACCATCATCCTGATAATCATAAGCGTCCAATTCATCAAGCAATAACCGCTGTATCATTTTATCGGCCTTTTGCGGATCAGTTGGTAAAATAACATTTTCCAAACCTTTGAACTTTAATAATGCTTCTTTACGAACCTTTGAAATAAATTCCTTCTTAGTATATGCCTTTTCTGCTTCTTCAATAGCCTTGATTTTCTCCGCTTCCTGATCAGCAAATTTCTTTTTAAAATCATTTTCGGCCTTCAAATAAACAGGATGTTTTTTTACATCGTCATCCGTTAATTCATTCTTTTTGCCGGTTGATTTATATTTTTCTTTTGCATGATCTGAAATTGAATTAATCAATTCTTCGCCCTGTAATTCACTATCAAATTCAAAATCTTCTTTCAGCTTCTTCTCAACCTTACTCCAAACCTCTTTCGTTGCTTTTTTTACCGCATCTTCCCATTTCGGAAATTCGGATTTAAGTTTTGAAATGCGCTCTTTGTCCTTGTCAAGAATAAACTGTAAAATTTTCTTTTCATCAATAGCGCCATCAGTAGCGCCTTCGGATTTAATGAGTTCCGCTATCTCCATTTCGGGAACTTTATAGAGCGTTCCCAATACTCCTTTTATCAAGTCTTCCACTATTTGGAATTTTTGTTGACTACCTTATTTTCAATATCCGGCTTCTTAATTGCCTTTACCTCTGGGGGTTCAGGTGCTGACATTTCCTGTGAAAATACACCCGGAAATCTTTCAATTAGTTTCTTTGCATCGGCTACTTCATAGACTTCACCGGTTTTATTATTTCTTACTTTCATTTTTTTTGGTTTTAAGTTCTTCCGGCTCCTTAATCTTCCATTCTACTTTCTTTGCATCCGGTAAATTCTTCCATGTAGATTCCGTTAATGCAATTGTATCAATTACATTCCCTTCTGCATCTCGCTTTTCTAAAATCAATTTGTTCTTCATTGCGTAAAATTAATTACTTTTTATGAATACTAACAAATATTTTTAAAATATCATTTTTCATCTTTTAATTCGGGCCGCAATTTATATGCAACTTCCTTACTTACATAGCGGGGTATATGACGGCAAGACCATAATCCCATATCGGTTGTAGGGTCATAACTCGCAATGTAACCCTTCTTAAATGCCTGCTTAATCCAAGGATCATCAACCCATTTATTTGCTTCTTTAATTGAAAATAGTTTGCCCGCCCTCTCTTTGCAAAATTCCCGGCTCGTATCAATTATTGTTCCTTCATAAAAAAAATATTTTAAATCCAAATCTGTTGCAAGTAGTGTACTTTCATGGCGATCAATCTTTACAAATATATCATAGGCATAATTCCTGAAATATTGCTGAAACCCTCCCATCACTTCATTATTACCCGCAATCAATGTTTTTAATCCTGTCTTGAAACTATCAAATCCGGTTGACTTCAAAACCTCATTATATGAAAAGTTTTTTATTTGGTTCTTTACAGTACTATCCTTTAACATACTGTCCATATAGCCACCCGGCATTAATGAAATAGTTTTACCATTCCCATCCGCAGTAATCCCCAACCTATCACGAATTATTTTTTGAATTTTTTGTGTAGTTGCTGCATAATCATTGCCATCTGCATAGGTTGAAAAATAATCAATATTGTACGCATTTATACGATTAAAACCGGTATTGATTAAAGAAATAATTGTTGATAAATTACTTGCCGAAAATGAATTATAAATATTTTCTATTGATGCTATAAGATTTATATTTCTTTCAGTTGCTTCAATCTTCCCATCCTTCTTATCCAGCTTATCCGCAAATTTATCAATAACTTCATCTGATAATTCCTTTGCAAGTCTATTAAACAAAGCATCAATTTCATCCGTTACTTTACTAATGTACTTGCTCTTATCGGAAAAATTACTCATTCATATTAAAATTAAATGCAGGTTTATTTTCTTTATTCAATGCCTCTGCAATGATGCTTACCTTTTCATCCAGCTTTAGTTTTCTATCCCGGAAGTTTAATAAATAAAAATTCGGGTCTTCCTTTTCAATATCAGTAAATATTTCATCAAAATATGAATATAATATTTTTGTAGCCTGCAAAACATTTGGGCTATTTAATAAAATCAGTATCTCACTTGTAGATTTTCCATTGAATGGATGATGATCCTTCATTACACTATACCTCAACATTCCATCGGCATCATCCATATATATATCCTGCGCCAATTCATCATCAATTGAATCAATAGCAAATGATGGCGCACCTGAACTATTCAATGCTGCACGCTCATTATACAAATCAATTCTTGACTTTAATTTGAATTTTGTTGGCAACCGGTAAATGATTGAAACCTTATCCTTATTGTCCGTAAATATTGCAATCAATTCTACAATGGAAGTCCGCACACTTGCAACCTTCTCACCAAATGGCGCCAATGCATCATAAACACCTTCCATATCCTGATCCTTCTCCGTTGCCGTTACCGCAATAGCATCACCACCTGTAAACCCTGTCCCCTTTCTCAATAATACCGAACTATTGAAAACAGTTTGATGAACGTCTATTTTTAATGAATCAACCCATTCTTTTTGCAAGCGTAATAATTCAATTGGCAATTGCACATAATGTACAAAATCACTAAGGCTTACATAATCTTCTTTGGTTTCCGGCAATGCAACTTCAATTACATCCTGCCCGGAAGTGTGTATAGGCTTCCCGGTTCCATTGCAAGTACCACACACATTACCATTCGATAAACGCCCACGATCACAACTCATATTTTTTTCACCAGGGCATGACTTTGTAATCCTTATAACCTTCTGCGGAAATAAATGAAGGATTGTGCTAAAATCAAATTCGCTACCTTGTTTTATTGATTTCTTTAAAAAACATAATGCTTCATGATATGGAGAAACAAATGTTCTTCCACCTGTTTCATTATCATAAATATAACCAACTCTAAAACCCTGAACAATCGGGCTTTTATGCTCAAAATAATCATATTCAAAAAATCCCTTCTTTTCTATTTCAACTATTTCCTTTTCGGAAATAGTTCCTTCCGCTACCTGCGTTAATGTTATTGCAAACACAGGCGCATACATTGTATATTTCTTACCCGGCTTATCCTGATCTCCTTCTTTATATGTAATAGCTGCTTCCACAATCAACCATTGAGCAATGTTATTTATTATTGAAAAATTGATTGCTTCCTTTGCAGAAACCTCATAAGGGCGTGGCGTTGCCTTTTCTGTCATTGGATTAAATTCATCAAATTCTACCATTATCCATGCATTCGGATCAAGCCATTGCAAATCAACATACCTATTCTGCATATAGTAATCCAACCCCCCTATATTATTATCACTTCCATAGAATTTATTTATCCTATCCTCAATTTCAGCAACCGCACTTTTGTACTGATCCTTTAATGCAGTAATCTTATTTGTGATAGGTGGTGTTCTCGGCACTTTATTGAAAGGCTTCCTAAGAGATGAAAGCGTGGCAGGCGTTACCGGTACAGTCAATGCCACACGCTGATCAAACATTACTTTATCTTCCCTGGGATTAAACTGTTTAAGTACATTCTCTATTCCTTTCCCGGTTGAATACATTTTGTAAGTATTGAAAAGGTCGGTTACTCTCGCATAATCTTTATGCCTCAAATCATTTTTTATAGTATTCTGCAATATAATTAATGCATCTTCACTTGTAATCATGCTGTAAAATTAATGTTATTTTGGAATTGATTTATTAAATTCATCCCACAAAATCTTTATTACAAAATATTCCATCGCATCGGACGTATGGCCAAGATCCTGATAACTTATACCTGTATCTTTATCTTTTACTACATTTTTCAATTTTCCATCTGCACCAAGCTTTAAACTCTGCATATCTCGGATGGTTTCTTTCATTGAATTATCAATTAAAATAGAAACCTTCAACCCATTAAAATATACCTTTCCGGCAAATATATTATTCATAAAATCACGCCGCTTCATTACAGATGGATTCCGCTTCAATACACGCCCACTTGCATCACTCAAATATACCATAAGCCCCGCCCGAACATCATCAAATGCGCTCCTGTTACCAAGCCCAACATATTTGCTTTTACCGCTTGCATCACCATAATAAAATATGTCAGTTGTCTGATCGCCATAGTCTTCAATATACGCCCGGCAAACGTCTGACGTTGTATTAAAAGGTGTCCTTAAACAATACTCCTTAAAAAATCGTATCTGAAATTCTGTATCTGTAATAATTACATGAGCGCATAACCCTGTCATATATGGCACTCCATTAAAGTCGAAGGTTATATGTGTTGCCCGGCCCGGCATGAATGAAACGCTGCCAACGTGCTGACTTTTATTATACATTGTAAAATATTCATTGCCGGTTGTTGCATGGCCCCAATTACCTTCTATCCAAACAATTAATTTATTATCATCTTTTTGCGCAAGTTCAAGTAACTGTTCCGTATATTTTTCTACATCAATAAACGGATTTTTTTGGAATGTAGCTTTAAAAAGTAGCGTATCATTTGTCCGTGCCGGGTTTTCCCCAATCGGAATTATATCATCTTGGTTCAAAAAGAAATATTCCTTTCCCCAAAAGCCATATTCTGGGTTGAATGTTCCCCAAAATTGGGTTTTCTTCGTTTTCGTTGTTCGCAATAATCCTATAAGTGCTGCATAATCCTGAAATGTTCCCTCTGTCATTTCATCCCAAAAAATATGCGAAGGGTCCTTAATCGCTTTCAGCTTTGCCGGATCATCTAACCCAAATGATAATAATTTGTTGCCATTTAGATTGCAAATAATATCCATTTCACTTGATTTTATTGTGAAATAATTGTTCAAATCCCAATCACTAATAACATCAACAAATCCCTGGAAAATACTATCCCGGATATTCCTTGCAATTTTTTTACAATAAACTAATCTGAAATATTTTTTTGTAAGCGCAAATATAATGGCTCTTTGCTCTAAAAAAACGGTCTTACCACTACCCCGATTTCCTAAAAATAATTGGATTTTCTCCGGCCTGTCAATTAAATTCTTTAATTCCTCAACAAATAATTTATCCGGGAAAACAAAATTGAGTTTCTGTATGCGCACATTTTATTCGTTTTCAATTTTTTTTTCTCCAATCGTTACCGTTACTTCGTTTTCAAAGCCTACATTGATATTGGTTGATGCTTTATTCCAATTATCAGGCTTCTTTTGCTTTAGCCAAAAAGCAATTGCCCCGGTGTCCGGCGGCAATTCATTTTCTGTTGTAATTATTTCTTCTGCAATAATTTCTCCTGTTTGCTTATCTTTTATGGTTTTCGTTGTTACCGATTTAACCTTCAATCCAGTTGCCCTTTTGAATAAAGAATTTTCAACATGATATGTCAAAGGCTTTCTCCCCCTTTTTAATGCTTCGGGTAATTCACGATATTTCTTCTTTAGTTCACAAAAATATGTGATATTATACAATAATTTTTTGGCGATTTGTTTATCATCAAGCCCATCTCTCGCCATTTCTTCTATAAGGAGAAAAAAGTCTTTGTCTTTAAAATCATATTTTGGTTTTGCTCCTGCTGCCATTACTCATTTATTCGTTTTAAAAATTCGGCGCTATTCAAGTATATCATATCGCCATTTATGCCAATACTCTCAAGATACTCCGCTTTTTCATTATACGTTTTAAATGTAACACAAAAATAGGAAGCGGATTGCACATTCAGGTTATTTTCTTTCAACTAATTTTTCAATTATTTCTTTAAAAGTTTCTTCATCACGTATCAAATATATTTCAATATTATTTTTTCGCCAAATAGTATGGATTTTAATTTGTGCGGGTGAAAGTCGGCCCGAACTGGTTTTAAATTCAAACCCTGTAATGCCATTATACAATAAAATCAAATCCGGGATGCCTGGGGTTAGCCCTGTTGCCTTTAAAGCCATTGCTTCCCGGATATTCCTTGTTCCACCGTTCGGTACGGAAAACAGTAATCCCCTCAATTGAGGGTATGAGTTGTAAGCCCATCGATAGCATTTTGCCTGTAAATTAGCTTCTGATTGCATAAAAAAAATGTTCGGTTACATAAAATGGCACTTAAAGCCCAAGTTTGTAACAAACTTTGTAACCTATAAATATTTTGTTTTCAATAATTTAGTTTAAAAGTTACAAAGTTACAAACTTTTTTGCCCTTTTATTATATATATAGTAAAAGTAAAAAATAAAAATATAATACATATTATAATATATCTATATACGACAAATGTATAAATACATTTTATACATAGTACTAATAAATAGTACATTTTTTATGTAACTTTGTAACCTTAGTTATAAAGTATTGATAATTAATAAGTTAAAGGTTACAAAGTTGGCTACAAAAGGTTACAGAAAAAGGAAGTTTTGTAACCTTATGGGAAATAAAAAAGCATCAAATTGATGCTTTTAAATACTCATTTACTAATTTTTTTATGGGCTTTCCCTGATGCGGTAGAACCCTAAATGAAATGGTTGCGGTAGGCGGCTTCTTTGGTCGGCCTGCGCCTGGCCTTGCCTCCCTGCTGTGTTCTAATCAAATTAACTATTTGCTCGGCGTTTGGCTGCACGTTCTTCTTTACGTGCGTAGTAGGCAAATATAAATTTGACAATAAAACGTAATAAATAGTATAATATAAATGTTGCCCAAGCGGGCGACAAAACCCAAACCCAAGATATATTTATTACTCCAAATAACTTTAAAATGATTGCAATTATAATAATAACCCTTATAATGTATTTCATAAACTGGAGCGTGAAACCCATTCATCGCCGATAGGTGTGGATGGGATGTAAGCGACACGCTAACGCCTTTAAAGTTAAACAAATTTAAAACGGTGCAGCATCTTCATCACCAAACCATCTGTACCTGGCTGAAATACTATTTATTTTTCGGACAATATCCGAATGATATTGGATATTCTTCCAGTCTGCATATTCCTTTATTGCATTATTAATTCGCATCATTGATGGCCGGTAAGTTATTGGTGTATTATTTTCTCTGTAATAATCATCTAAATTTTGTTTAAATGCATCATTGCTTATCCATTCCTGTTTTGTCCAATATGGGAAATACTCTTTAATAAAATGATAAATAACCTGCCCCCATGTTTGTTCAAATTGTTTAACCCATCCACTCCCGCTTAAATCCATCATTCCAATTTTTCTATTATGGTTTATAAAATATTGTATGCCTTTTGCCATTATAGTATCAAATCCTGCCCAATCAGTTTCATTCCAATCATTAGGGAAATGAGCGTCAAAATATACATCAATTCCACCGGACTTTGTGAAGAAGTCTGTAAATTCAATCACCCTAATTCTGCGTTTCAATCCTCCATCAGCCACATCACAAGAATAGTTTGTTTGAATTAAGAATTTAGGCATTTTATCAGAAGTTACATCAATTTCATCTTTAAACAATTTTTTCATAATGCCTGTGCCGGTACTCAATTCTTTTAAAAACAGGTAATTGAAATTTTTTGGTACATCGCTAAGGCAAAATATTTTTTGTCCGTTCCAGCTTTGCAGAAACTTTTCATCATATTTCACCTGCGATCCTGGCTTGCCGACGAAAGAAGTAATTTTTTTAAATAGTTCACTAAAAACATTTTTTCCGGCTCCACCCCCTTCCTTTGGATTTTCGCATTGTTCAGTTAGGACAATTATATAACCGGCTGTTTCATCTTTAAATTCATGGGCTAAATATCCAATGCAATTAAGTATATATTTTTCATTTTTTTCATAGTCGGTTGAGAGTTTAAGAAACTCAATATATTTCCCATTTGTCCCGAAATTATAATTTCTATTTTGAACAGATTTTTTCCAAATTAGTTTATCAATTTTTGGCAACAATTCTATTTTTTCAGCAGTAATTTTTAGTATGCCATTTAAGTAGCATTTGTAGGATGCTGTTTTTGTATCTTGTAAAATAAAATATTCGGGTAAAATTGCCAACCTGGATATAGTAAATTTTCCATGTTTTTCAATAAAGACTTCGTATGCGTTGCAAATATCTTTATATAAATCGGCATCTTCCTCTTGTATATATTCTTTTACAGTATCGAAAAAAAAACGTTCATCAACTTCATTAATGTAAGTATCATCACACTGTACTATTTGCCCTTCGTATAATTTAAAACCAAGCCCATCACAAACACGATAAAGAAGCTCCCTGTCAATTTGAATACCATGTTGTGCGCTATCTATCCAAAACATTCCAAAAGGATGCTGTTTGTCAAGTTTTGATGAAATATCAGCGAATAAAGAAGCTCCATCATTACTAATATTTTTCGGCAAAGGTTTATTATTTATAGCAGCCGCCTTTACAAGTTTGCTTTCAATTTTCGGTTTTATTTTCCCATAACCTTTTGAAACGAGGTCGGCATATAATTTTTTCTTATCACCATTAAATTTTATAGTGCATAATAAGTTAGAAGGGGAATAGCCTTTATTAGCATCCAACTCGGTAGAAGCTGTGAAGCAATAAAAAAAGCGTTTTTGAAGATTAAAAGAAATTGATACACCTTTATTTTTGCCAGGCCTTGTAAACCAAATAAAATGGTTATTAGATTTATAAACATTCCAACCCAATTCCTTCATCAATTCCTCCGGGTTGCATCTATTATCAAAATCTTCAAAAGGGTTAGTGTCATAAAATCGAATATCATTATTAGTGGGCTTATAGGTATTTTGAATTTTAATTATTTCGCTGTACCCTTTGCATAAATTCAATATACTTTGCCTTTCAAATTCAGTTATAACAGGGATGGGTATATCTTTTACAACCTTATAGCCCAATGCAGGGGGGGCCACAACATAGCCGCCCTCTCCTCTTGTTTCTAAAAAATTATAAGTTTTATTTTTCGGGTGGGTTAATAATTCCTCTTTTGTTGCGGGCCTACCTGCCAATTTTTGATTGCCTTCTACTTCGGATTCGCACCTGTACAAAATATGGTAGCCCCCGGATGGGCTTTTATGGATTCTTAGTTTTTGTAAAAGGTCGGGATAAAGTGTTTTTAAATCTGAAAAAAGTATTGCATCAATACCGGGTTTATATTTAACATCAATATCAATTATTTCAAGGTTTCCGCTTACTTTGCCTCCGACAATACCGACTGCAATAGTATTATATTTAATATCCATGAGTTCAAATAATCTGTCTTTAGCAATTATTTGAAATTGATATTCCTTCCATGATGATCCGTATGGGCTTTTTGCCACGCCATGAGCATCCTCTTTATCACGTACAGGGATTATGGAAATTCCGTTATCAATATATTTTTCAATTTCGTTCCAAACTGGTAGTAATTCTGCGCTCATTTGTTGTATTTTTTAGTGGATTAATCCATTTTTTAAAGTGTTTTTCCAATTCTAAATATAAATTTTCTTTCGCCCGGTCTTTGTGCCATTGATTAAATTTTTTCCCTGTTTCATTACACCATTCTTTTGCTTTTTCATTATAGTTATTCAAAATAAACAATAAAATTTCATCATTTAAATTCGGGACTGTTTGTTTTGCGTGTAAAGCCAAATCTTTACCGATTTTAAAAAATGGATAGTATTCTTTTTTTTCTTTATTGCCTTCAATTATCTCTTTAACATTAATTCCTTTAGTAATTACAATAAATTCTCCCAATTGTTCTTCCAACTGTGCTTCCCTTGCAGGGAACTCAAAGCCACATATTTTACAAGCCTTTCCCTGTGCCGGGATTATAGCATAGCATTGGGGACAATTTTTCACCGGCGCCACACCCTCTTTATCTTTAGCTTTTGGTGGATTAAAAAAAATATGCTCCCAATCCCGGCTATCACACCAATCACCGTGCGCCATAGCATTGCCACCCATATCTATAATTGTGAAAGCATTTTTTTGATCTGTTGGCCGGGATGCCCTTCCTGAACATTGTAGCCAAAGGGTCATGCTTTTTGTTGCTTTATTAAAAATACAAGTTTCGATTGAAGGTTCATCAAACCCTGCTGTAAGTATTCCTACATTATTTAGGATTGCATCAGGCGTGTGTTTGTACCAATTTAAAATATTAGTCCGTTCAGTAGTGCTCATTGTACTATCCAAATGTCGGGCATTATACCCGGCTAATTTAAACGCATTATTAACCTGTATGGAATGTTCGATGGTGCAATTAAAAATAATTGTCTTAGTTCCTTTTGCCCATTTTTCATAAGCCTGTACGGTGTTATTGATATATCGGGGCTGTGAAAATGCTTCACCCATCAATCCATCGTCAAAATCATTTCCTTTAACGGATAGTACGGCTCTGCTAACAACATCCTTTGGAGCGAATGTTATATTTTGGCAAAGGCTGCCTGATTTAATGAGGTCGGGTATATCAATTCCGCAAACAATATCTTCATAATATTCTTTCATTGGATGCCTCCTGTTCGAAGATAGCGGAGTGGCTGTAAATCCGATTATGAATTGTTTTGGAAAATGTGCATGAATTTTATTGAAAGTATCAATATGTGCTTCATCAATAATTACCATGCCGATATTTTTTAAATATTTTAATCTTCTATTTACACTTTCTATCATTCCAACGTAAACTTGTGCGGGCGGTATTGATTTCATCCCTGCTACAATAATTTGAGCGGATATTCCAAATGCATTAAAAAGTGTTGCCCGGGTTTGTTTTAAAAGTTCCTTTCTGTGTACTAAAATTAATACGGACTTATTCGACTTTTCAATATATCTTTTAGAAATGGCTGAAAATGTAATTGTCTTACCACCACCTGTTGCAAGCTGATAAACAATTTTTCTTTTTCCTTTAGCAAGTATTCTGGCAACTTCATTAACGGATTTTTCCTGATAATCTCTTAGTTTCACTTGTTATAAAGTTTGAAAAAATACAGGTGTTGGTGTGGACACCTGTATAAAGTTAATTAAAATGGAAGATCGTCGAGTGGTTCATTTTGCACAGGCAGTTCTGGTGGTGAAGGGGGTAGATTATTAAATATTTTCCCATTACCAAAATAAAATTTGCCTTCAACTTCTTTTTTTTCTTTAGTTGAATTAAGCAGCAATGATGCATGATTGCCATACTGGTCGGCTTCATCATTAATCCATTCTGTGAAGTTAAAATATACTTTCCCATTTTTGGCCCGGCTAAATGCGGAGTGTCCGGCTTTAGCTTTTTCCATTAAGTCTGTGAAGCAAATGCTTCCTGTAATTAGTGTACTCATTGTTTTTGATGCCGGTTGTTCCTCCGGTAAGGTTGATTGTTTAGTGAATTTAATATAGATGCCACAATTGTTGCAAATAGCTTTTTTATGTGGCCCGGTTTTAACTACATAGTAGTCATTGATTGATCCGCATCTTTTACAAATAATATTTTCATTCACTTTTAATAAATTTGTCCCCGATAGACACATTGGTATTCCCAAAATGCGGGGTTTGGTTTAATTGTTTTTACTTCTGTTTTTTTTCTTGCTTTATTGTAAGAAATGATAATTCCTATATCTGAATGTGTTGCAAGGCAATATCCGCTTATCTGGTTATCATAGCCAAATAATTTGGTTGCTTGCTCCAGGCTACCTGCGAGTACTTTTAAATCAATTACAACACGCCCGGCAAATAGCATATCGGCTCTACCTTTATATTTTAGCATCATACCGTTATGGTAGAAGTCCGCCGTGAAGCCAACCTCTTTTTCCATGACATTAAAAGCCGCTCCGATTCTAATCCTCAATTCTTTTGCAATAGGTAAAACAATATCAGCTTGTTGCCAATCGTATTTATCCGGTTCATTTAAGTAGTTGTGTACACGCGTGCCTAAACGCATTCCTTCTGTGGGTTGAATAATAGTATCTTTTAATCCACTGAATGAAGTGCCGTGCAATTTCAGGTATTCATCAAAATCCTGGTTATAAAAGTACTTAGTGTTATCTACTTGCATATTTCAGTAAATTGAAGGTTTGGGAATGATACTCCTTCATCGGTTGCCAATTTACTAAGATAATCAGCCATTTGCCCGATTGATAATTTGCTCCAACTTTTTACACGGATGTATTTTGTAAGATGCGGCAAATTGATAATAAAGGCTGAAATTACTGATTTTGCCCATGATTCTGATTCAATAACAACAATTTGAAGGTATGTTTTAATTTTCGAGGCTTCAACAATAACTGATTCGCTGCTTGCAATGAGCGTATTAATTGCCATTTCTTCGTTCAATTTTTTTTCTTCTTCCATTTCAAAAAGTTTCTGTTGTTGCTGTTGGTGTTTAATTGCGGCGGCTGCGTTAGCAACATCACTTTCAAAATTTGCAAACATTGTATCAAATTCTTCAAGCAAATCACTAATTATTTCTTCATAATTTGGCTTGCGAATTTCGGCATAAATTAATGTCATTTCCTCTTTAGAAATGTATGAAGCATTGAATTTATTAATTTTTGGCGGTGCAATTTCTTTCAATAATTTTTTTGCCAATTCTGTTTCCGTATTGTTATTAGTTTCAAGGCAACTTTTGTAATAGCGTGCCGTTTCTTTCCTTATATCTGTTCTATACTCATGAACAACCCGGGCAAATTCATTTTGAACGAAAGCCTTAAAAGCCGCTACTTCTGCATTTTTTGCATTTTGTAATGCCGCCTTTTCCTGTTCAATTTTTCGTAATGATAATGATAATGTTGATGCTGCGATTAAATCAGCATTTGTTTTCGGATCAATTCTTTTTTCAAAAGCCATTAAGGGTTGAATGATTCCGCTATCAATAGCAGTTGTAAAATGCTTTCTTTTTTCAATCATTTCAGCATGAACCTTCTTATAATCCGCAATTGCGGCATCAATAGCGGCATAATCATTTGAATTTTTAATTGGGAGCAATAACCCCTGTGCCTTTAATTCAAGCCCGGAAAGTGTTTCCGTTAATTGGTTTTTAGCAGCGGCCATTTTTAGCCATGCGTTTTGTTGTCTTTCTGATAACACTATTTCGTTACTCATAAATCATTGGTATTAAATTGTGATGTAGATATTGTTTCATTTTGTTTTTGTTCCTCTTGTGGCGAAAATGCCCCGACAAACATAATTGTATCTTTCCTGTTTAAATCCCTTCCAAATAATGCCCCCAATTCTTCTGCTGCATCTTTTTTTGCTGCTGACTTAGCAATAGGGACGGCAACCTGAACGGCTCTTGTTTTAATTGCGCCAAGATCGGAAGCATTTTTGCCGGCTTCTGTTTGTATTGGACAAGCCCCCACACCAGCCTGCCATTCCCATTCCCCGGTTCATGGGTCTTTATAATGCAGCCTTACAGTAACATGGATGCTTTGAAAAAGTTGTTGAACTTGCAAAACTTCTATTTTGGTTTTACCGAAAATACGTTTTAGCATAAAATCAACTTTATCAACAGGCAGGTATTCCCCGCCACTTTTGATACCCATTTCTTTTGGGAATTGTTTCAACCAACTTTTATGCGGTGGTTGATTGAGCAATAGATTCAACTGATCGTTTTTAAAGGCCGTTTGCACGTCATGGTGCAAATCAGCGAGTGTAATTTGTAGTTTTTCCATTTTGTTTTATTTTAAGTGTTAATGAACATTGTAATAACCCCGCCAGTTTCTTGTAAGGGACTCCGAATAATTGAATATGTATCTTATCCAATCGTCAAAATTCTTTGCCGGATTGATCGGAAGTGTTGTTTTTTTAATGTGAAGTTGTTTAGGATTTACATTATCATACAATTCATACTCCTCAGCGCTTTCCGGGCCATCGCCAGCTAATAGTATTATTTTCATTTTATGTGTTTTTATGGTTCAAAATTTTGAATTGCAGCAATGAACGCGTTAAATGCAATGGCTACCGTCTGTTTATCTTTCGACTTTTTCTTGCAATTTTAGCCCGCACCCTCTCTTTCTTTTGCTTTTTAGTTAATGGTGTTTTTGAATATGGAGTTGGTCTATTATCATTCAATTCTACATCTGTTGGCATTTCGCCCATTGCAGCAAAAGCCATCGCTGCTGCTAATAATCCTTTACCTTTCATTGTTTCTAATTTTATACCGCCACTGCATTTAACAAGGTTTTGCTGCAATAGCGGCTGATTAATAAATATTTTACATTTTGTTTTCTATTCAGCTGTTGTGCATTACTCGGCAGTAGTTCCTTGATTTCCACTACTGCAAAGCAATACCCTCTACGTTATGGGCAATACTACTACCCAAATAATCGAAGCTGTGACGTAAATTCTTTGAACCTTGCTTCCTGTGCTGCAAAATAATCCTTGTCAATTTCACATCCGACATATTCAAGCCCCGCCTTATTGCAAGAAATTCGACTTGCACCGCTTCCGCAATGGGTATCCAATATTTTAAAGCCATCTTTTGCAAATTCTTTTAATAACCAATCATACAGCCTTATAGGTTTTTCAGTTGGGTGTTCGGTATCTTTTGTGTTTACAAAGTTTGTCCACCTTTGGGTGTATTTGTAAACCTTCTTTACCCTTGAATAACTTGCTATTTCACATTGGCTGCTATCGGGTAATGGTTGTAATTTATCCCAAACTATTGCACCACCATTACCATTAAAGCAATTAAAATAATTTGCACCCCAAACAATCTGTTCCTTACTTACCCTTTCAAGTTCTTTAAAATAATTTGCATCAGGTATTGAAATATCCCATTGTTTATCATCCCTGTTTTCTTCGCCCCTGCCACCAACGGGCTTAAATATTCCTACGCCAATTCCATAAGGAGGGTCGCAAATAGCAAGGTCAAAGAATTTATCAGGATACCTTGCCATTACGGTCATACAGTCCTCATTAAAAACCGTACTGCCCATAACAAGGGGTTTGCCGCAAGTAGGGCTGACGTTCATATCCT
>CAYXHX010000003.1:0-13708 GCA_964464835.1 uncultured Chitinophagaceae bacterium
TATGCCTTTCACCGGCGCTTCAATCATGGAAATAAATCCTTGTGGATTGGATTTTTGTTTTACATAAGTGCCGGGAACAGAGATGGGTTTTCTGATGTCTCCATTGCTGAATTTTTGCAATGAAATTTTTATACCAAGACTGTCCAATGTATGTTGGGTGTAGGGCAATGATACCGAACCGGAAGTGGATGTAACTACAAATGCCTGGTTGTTCTCCACCGATAATTTACTGTATTGCCCCGAAGGCAAAAACCATGTACTGATTGCTGCCAGTACAATAACGATCATTATTAAAGTAAGTGCGTTAGGGAGGCTTTTTGGCTTTTTAATTTTCATTTTGCAGTTTTTGCAGTTACTACTTTATTATTTTTTCTCATTTGCTTTTAATACTCTCAAAAAATTTCCTCCCAGTATTTTATCAATATCTTTTTTGCTGTAGCCTCGTTCTACCAATGCTTTAGTAATGATTGGATAATCCGTAACATCATCTAACTGAAGTGGAGTAACATTAATGCCGTCAAAGTCGGAGCCAAGGCCGACATAATCGGCGCCTACTAATTTTACGATATAATCTATGTGATCAATCAACTTCGATAAAGGAGGCCGGATATTTTTCACTTCGTCTTGGTACTTACGATACAAATAATCCATTGCATAAAAATCATTCATGCCATTTTTCATGAGTGAATCCATTTCTGTTTTATGACCCAATAGAAATGCTGCTTCTTTTTTATCAAAACTGCTGTCAATAAATCCCGGGTTAAAATTTACCTGTATCACACCACCGTTTTTTGCAATGGCTTTTATCTGGTCATCTTTTAAATTGCGGGGGTGTGGTGTTAACGCAAAAACAGAACTGTGTGAAGCCATAATAGGTTTCGTTGTTAAATGAATTACATCCCAAAATGTTTGTTCGCCTACATGGCTTACATCAACGATCATCCCCAGTTGATTCATTTTTTGAACCACTTGTTTCCCAAAGTCTGTTAAGCCTTTTTTGCCATCAGCATTTAAACCATTTCCAATAACAGGATTTGGGTTGGTTTCATCTGCCGCACTGGTAGCCCAGGGTGGAGAAATGTTGTGGGTTAAAGTCATGTAACGTACTCCACGATTATACAATGAATCTATTTTATTCAAATCATTTTCTATCATGTGCCCGCCTTCCACGCCGAGCATGGCTGCTATCTTTTTTTGCTTCACTGCTTTCATCAGTTCCTTATAATTCGCAACTTTTACAATCTTATCCGGGTTGCGTTTTACCACAGCATCCAGGCTGTCAATAGACCGGTTGGCATAAGCAAAAGCATTGGGTTGATTTCCTTCACAAAACACAGAAAGGATTTGTACATCCAATCCACCCTTTTTCCAACGGGCAAGGTCGCTATGCGTTTTGCCGGTTAAGTCCTGGTCGAAGACAATTCCTAAATCAACGGACCTCATTAAAATATCGTTGTGGGTATCTGCTACAATTGCTTTGTGGTGAATTTTTTTGTAGGATTGTGCTTGTGATTGGAGGGCCAATAATAGAACAAGAAAAATCAATTTAAACTTCATCTTTATTTTTTTAAGCATATTTCTATTTCAAACTATTTAATTTTCTTTCGGACAAAGCATTACTTTCTCTTTACTCTTTTTGTATCAACTTCCCGGCCTTATTAATTCTGTTTAACCCAATATATAGTAATGTAGCAATTGCAATAAAAACAGCCACACTTATCATTTCATTTTCCTTTAAATGGTAAAGGAAGAAAAGGCATACAATGGCTGATAAGCTTGGCACAATTATTCCACCGGGTATCGTAATACCCTTACTTTTCATTTCCGGCATTTTTCTGAATTTAATTACGGCAAGAGAAACGGCCAGGTACACTAGCAGCGCCCCGGCAACTGATAATACGGCAAGCGTTTGAAAACCTCCAAAAGCAGAAAATAAAAATCCCAATAGGGAATACACAATAATAGCAACATAAGGTGTTGCATATTTCTTATGCAAAAGACTGAATGCTTTTACCGGCAACACGCCATCTCTCGATATAGCAAAAAGATTTCGGGGATTATTTAATATTTGTCCGCTGATATTTCCAAACATAGAAATAGCAGTTCCTGCCAATATGAATGTAAAACCAAATGCGCCAAAAATTATTTTTGCTGCAACGGCAAGCGGGGCAGCCGTTTCTTTGGGAAGTTGATCTCCTAATACTGCTTGTGCAATAGTTTGTATGGAGGCATAAAAAATAATGAGAAAAACAATACTGATAATAACGGCACGTGGTACTGTACGTTCGGGTTTTTTAATTTCACCGCCAACAGAAAGGCCGGTTTCGCCACCCAGGTAAGCAAAAAATAAAATCAATGAGGCATCACCCAATTGCCCAAACCCAGGCATAGTTTGCCATTCCAGGTTTTCTGTATTAAGATAAAATAATCCTCCTGCGATGAGTATTATTAAAGGAAAAAGTTTGGCCAGTGTTAGAAATTTTACCAAGCCCACACCTTGTTTTACACCAAGTATATTGATGATAGCTAATCCCAAAAATATCAATATAAAAAAAACGATTTTATAAAAATCGTTGTGTAAGGAAGGAAAAAAAGCAACTAAAGTATCAAATAATGCATTGGCTACTGCGGCCACAGCACAAATGGTAGAAATAAAAAGAGAAATGAAAACCAAAAATCCAGGGTACTTTCCAAACGCATCTTCTACATAGGCATAGGAACCGCCGGATCTCGTTATTTTGCTTCCTAATTCAGCATAGCAAAGCATGATCAACATGATTAGAATGCCACAAAAAATATAGGCCAATACAGATGCCGGGCCTAAAATACCGGCAACTATTGCCGGCATTACAAAAATGCCAGAGCCAACAATAATATTTACCATGTTGGCTGACAGCCCCCATAAACCAATTTCTCTTTTAAGTCCTTCGTTATTAGTTGATAACATTTTTAAATGTTTTAAATTGCTGTTCCTAAATTATTTTACTAAACCCAAATTCATATTTTTATTTATCCAGGAATGCTATCACTTTATTAATTAATGAAATTCTTTTATTACTAAACCCGTGATCGGTTGGCCATACTTCGTACTCAAAATAATTTCTGTTTGCCATTTTAATTGTTTCTGCTAAAGTTTGATTCAAATGGTGCTCGTCCAGCATAATGATTTGCTTGCCGGAAAGTAGCACAGCAACATTTTCAAGATTATAATAAGGCAGGTTATCAACTGTCTCTTTAATTAATTTTAGAGAAGTTGTATTTAATACAAAAGGAAGAGGGAATTGCTTGGCCGCTGCTTCTACTTCCGATTGTTTTATTGATTTCACATCTGCATAAATATTCCATGTAGATAAAGCAAAGCCTTTTTTGATATCTGGGATTTCGGTCAATGCTTTCAAACAAATAAAGCCTCCCATACTGTGGCCAAACAATGCAATGTTTGATGTGTCAATTCGTAATGAATCACTGTATTTTTTACAGAATGAAACTACATTTTGTACATCCTGTACACAATTTTCAAAACTAAATTCTCCCTCACTTCCCCATGAACCACGGTAATCAAAATAAATCACATTCCAGCCATGTGCCCTTACTGCCTGTGCCAAATCGAGGTTTCGTTCATTACCCGGATAGCCATGCAATAATAATAGTGTGGGATGTTTTTGTATTCCATTAGCGGTGTATATAAAACCTGCCAACCGTGAACCTTGAGAAGGAATGGTGAGTTCTATTGTTCCTGCCGGTGCAGCAGCATCCCATTGTAAATCTTTTAAAACAATGGAGTCCGACTGGGCTTGAGAGAAAATAGTTGCCAGTATAAAAAACTGAAGTAGTAAAAGATGTTTAGAAAATGACTTTGCTTTTTTCATTTTGGTGAGTTTGATTGTTTACATCAGGTGACTTACTTTTTTAAAGTAAGTTTGTTAATAAGCGAATCTTCAATCGGAGCTTTAAATTTAATTACAGTGTCAAGTAAATTATTGGGTACAGTAGTGGATAAAATATACTGCTGAACTTTCCAATCGTTTCCTTGTTTTACCAATACTCCCGAACCACGGCAAATTTTCATTTGTGTATTTAGCAATTCATCAAACCAGGCAAGCGATCCGGTTTTATCAAAATAAATATGCCGTTCAAGTGCAGTAAAATCCCATGCCCTGCCTTTATCGAAAATTGGTTTTGCCCATTGCATAAATTCTTTTTTATTCCATCTTTCAGTTGCATCGGTTCCTGTGAAAATGGCATCATCTGTATAAAAATTGAAGTACGTTTTGAAGTCTGCTTTTGCAGCAGCGTTGTTGAAAGAATCAAGCATTAAATTGATTTGCGCTTGTTCCTTTACGATATCAATTGCAGGTGTTGCAGGTGTTTTAGTTGATTGGCTGCAGGAAAATAAAGTTGCTAAAAAAGTGAAAGCAATAATTTTTTTCATGGTATTCATTTTAATTGTTTTTCTGATTTAATCTTCCTTCTCGCCATACAATACTTCAATATATTTTTATGTTCCACTCATTTTCTAAAAGCCATTTCAATTGCCACCGGATTTAGCCATTGGCATAGGTATTTTCTTTAGTTAGCTTTAGCAATATGTTTTGTCATGCTAAAAAATTATTTCAAAAAAACAATTATCAAATTCAATTTTGGCTAAAGCCAATTTGCTTATTCTATTATTGCCCACTGGCTGAAGCCAGTGGCAACACAAAGCCAGTGGCAATTCACCAAACAAATTCAATGGTTCAAATTTTTCAAAAACCTTTTCAAAACTCATTTGAAATTTCTTATTTTGAAACTCATTTTACCTTATGCGCTTCCATGTCTATCTCTATCAATTGCCCCGGAACTGCAAGGCCTTTTACCTCCAGCCATGTTCCTGTAGGAAATTGTTTGGTATAAATCGTATTCCTAAAACCCAATGCTTTTTCCATTGCTGCCATATCGGTTGTATAAATATTTTCGGCATATACATCATCGAAAGTGTAGCCATAATGTTTCAATATTTTTTCTAAATCACTATAACAATTTTTCATTTGCTGCTCCATATTCCCGGGCGCAATTAAAGTTCCTGAATCGGTCATACTAACTGCGCCTGAAATTTTAAGGTCATTACCAATTTTTACAGCATGTGTATATCCATACTCCTTTTCGAGTGCAGGACGAAGGTTGAAATATTCCGGAGTTTCATTCGCTGAAGAAATGGCTTGCGTATCCTGTGTTACAGTTGGCGGAGCAGGATTATTGTTGCAAGCTGTAAACAATATTGCTGCTGTGAAAGAAAATGTTGTGGATGAAAGTAGTTTGGTCATTGTTTTAATTTTAAATGATTGAAAGGTTGAAGTTGGTTTGTAAAAAAATGATAAATAGAATATTGATTATTTTTTTTGATTATCTGTCATCCGCAGTAGGCCCATAAATATTGGGGTTTCTTACGCCCATTTGCCTGTAGTATGTACTCAACTGTCCGCGATGATGAATGATATCAAACATAAAATCCCAAAACAGGTTTCTCATTGGAGCAGCAAATATTTTATTCCCGTCAACCTGGAATTCGACGATTTGCCCGTCCCATGTTTTTTCGTCAACTGCTGTTAATTTTTCGGCTAATTCTGTTGCATGTTTTTCAAAATAAGCAGCAGCTTCCTGTATGCTTTCAAATTTTTTTCCTGATTTTTCATTGGCAATATTTGTGTCAACAGCATTGCTTAAAGCTTCGGCATGAGAAAGCATGTGGCCGATGATTTCATGTGCCGATCTTGATTTTTCATTACAGCGATAATCCAGTTTTTGCATGTCTTCAGGTAACCCATTAACAGCAGATAATGTATGTGGAATTTCGTTTTGCCATGTTTGAATAAAGAATTCTTTGTTTGTCATGTTGTGATTAATTTAAAAGTTTGTATGATAAAAATGGTCTGTTTTATGAATCTTGTGAAATAATAAATGGAGTTTATTTTTTGATTTTATTTTTCTTTTAATGCAACCCAACTACAAGTGGTGGAATGAAATTCATGTTTACCATTTACAGCCCTGCCAAATTCACCATACGTATAAAATCCTGCCATTGGTGCATTCCAAACTTTGGCCAAACTTTCATTTTCCTGCTGTGCCATTGGCCCCAGGGCGCTTAACCTGCTCGCACAAGAAAATATCAATACTGCTTCTGCATCGCTGTTAACATGCTCCTTTATTGCTTTAGCTTTTTCAACTACCGTTTCTACAATATCAAAATCAGGAGGAGTGGAAAACCTAAACATTGTTCCCTCCTCCACATCAGATTCTAATATCAACGCGTTCTCTTTTTTATCATATCCTAAAGGGTTACACATCATAGGCTCCCTCCCAATTCGCTCTACCTGGAATGGATAATAAAGGCCAATAGAATTAAAAAATGTTTGCCTGTCATTCGTGATTGAAATATCCTCGCCTAAATATTTCAGGTACATGTCAAGAGCAGGCTGGCCATCTATTTCATAGAGTAAATTCTTTTTGCTTTTAGTAATTGTTCTTAAAACACCAATAGGTTTCCAACCTGAAAATGCTATGCCATGCAAAGCAATTTTATCTTCATTCAATACGAGTGCGACAATGCCCATCCCCGTTGACCGATCATTTGTAAAAACATAAGTGCCGGTAAAAGTCATATCATCCCCGGCCATACCGCCAAACATGTTAACCTGCGGGCCGGCTACTTTTTCAATGGGCCGAATGAGTGTTTCTCCAGCTAATATCTCGCCGGTTTCATTTAATGATGTACAGCAGATAATGAATGCAGGATTATTGAATTTTTGTAATGCAGTTTGAGCTAAATGAGTAGCAGCGTCAGCCAGGGTTCTTTCACCAATATCTTCAAACAAAATAACGTAATCATTTTTATCTACATCTAAAAGCATGATTGCAATGCCTCCATTACTTTGATGATCTTCAGTAAATTCTGTGCTTGAAGTAGCGCCGATAATATCTATTTGATATCGGTTCAAAATTTCGCAAACCGCTGTCCTATCCTGTTTGATAGAAATAAAAACTATGGCAAGAGTAGGTATAAACTCTTTTTCCAAAACTTGCAGTAATGAAGATTGAATTTCAGCAATTGAATTTCCTGCAATAGATGTTGCTTTCATTTTGGGCAATTATGATTGAATCATTCCGGCATTTTTTTTATCTGGAGCAAATTTGAGTATACAATTTTAATGGTTTTTAATGAATAAATCGTAAAATAATCGAAAGGTTTTTTTTTATATTTAAAAGGAAAATTTGCATCATGCGTTGTTGAATGTCATTTTAAATGAATGTGAATTGTCTGCATTATTGGTTTTGGATTAAAATTAAAAATAACTATTGCAAAGGAATAACCCGGAAATTTTATATAAATGGTTGAAAAGGCTTTTACATCTCGCAGATGCCAATTAAAAAAATATTTTCATAAAAAAACCGCCTGTTTTCACAAGCGGTTTTGATTCTCAATATCGCGTCATAATTTTACAAATGTGAATGTATGTTGTTGCTGATCTTGTTGCCAAACAATGCGGTAGCTGCCTGCCGCAAGCCTGCTGATATTTATTTGCTCTTTTGAATTATTGCTTTTCAGTTGTTTTATAAGTACTGCTTTTCCGGTAACATCATATACAGTAATGGTAGATGGCTTCATACTCTGCGGTAAATTAAGCGTAACCATATTGGTAGCCGGGTTGGGGAACAAAGTAAATATTCCCGCACCACTCATTTTGTTATCACTAATATTATTGGTAAACCCGGAGATTGCTTCATTACATTTATATAAAACATACGGCGCTGAAGTATTACTGCATCCGCCAACACCCATTGAAACCTTTACAGTATAAGAGCCTTTTTTCTTTGTTTTATACGTGTTGTTTGTTGCACCTTCTATTGGTTTGTTATACCTGTACCATTGATATAAATAATTGCTATTGTCGGTAGCAGTAAGGGTGATTTTTTCTCCATTACAAATTGTATCTGTTGGTGCAGAAATAGTAACAGTTGGCTCACTTGCACCTACAACAACTTTTATTTTTGAAGTTGCCTGGTTACCACAAAGATCAGTTACCGTTAATGTATATGTAGTATTTTGTGCAGGATTAGCAAAAGGATTTGCATCATTCGGATTGGATAACCCTGTTGCCGGGGACCAATTATATTTATATGTATACCCTCCTATTGCTGTGGCATCAAATTCATTATACGGCGTATTGTTCAGTGTTCCCACTACATTTAAAGTTCCATAAGTAGTGTTAGCAATTCT
Organism: uncultured Chitinophagaceae bacterium; assembly: GCA_964464835.1. Classification (GTDB taxonomy): domain Bacteria; phylum Bacteroidota; class Bacteroidia; order Chitinophagales; family Chitinophagaceae; genus JAFDXJ01. Next base: position 8,255 of record CAYXHX010000003.1, read on the forward strand.
CAAATCACCCGTTTGATTTTGGTGTGCTGTATAAGCAGTTAAATATAAACTGTCTGTTACAGGGTCAAAATCTGCGTCCTGTGCATAATTTAAACCATTATCTGCCACGGAAGGTAAATATGTAACACTGCCATTGGTTTTATTTATCTTCAATATCTTATCATAATATGTAGATAGACCATACAGGTTACCGGCATTATCAAATGTAATCCAAATAAGATAACTAGATTGAATATTCGTTACAAAATCTAATTTACCAGTAATAAAATCAACTTTATATAACTGTGTATAAGTTCCAAATGATGACATGGCATACAATTGCTCTCCCTGCGGATCCCATGCAAGCCCTTGCCAACTTCCATAAGAAGGTGCAATAGTTTTGACAAGTTGTTTTTGCCCATTTAATGTATCAATCCTGAACAATTTATTCGTAATTTGGGTTAACGCATAATAGCCATAAGGAGTGAAGTCTCCTCCTGTAAAGAAATAGCCACTACTCAAATCTCCATTACTTACCATGTGAGTTGAAATTTTATCTACATCAGAAGGATTGCTTAGGTTAAATTTATAAAAATTATTGGTAAACCAATCCATTGCATATCCACGCTTGTCACTTAAGAATGCAACTCCATTCGAAGCTGAAGGTAATCCGCCAATTCGCGCACCATTGCTTCCAACGCATAAAGAAATATCCTTTCCGGCATCTGCCAATAATGGCGAAGCAGCTTCAACTGAAGTAACCGTAATTTTTGCAGACGTGGCTTTACAACTATTAGGATATGTTGCCACCACATAGTAATTGCCTGATTGTTTAACTGTAATGGAAGTTGCATTGGTAGCTACCTGGTTGCCATTACTATTTTTATACCATTGGTAAACCGCACTGTTATCGGGCTTAACAACTTTCAAGCTTGAACTATCACCTTTGCAAATTCTTGAGGCTCCGATTGGTACTATTTCTACATTACAGAAACTATCATTTTGTGCAGCAAGTACAGCCTGGTATGCATTTACTCTCCCATACCCCAACTCATTGTTCCATGTGCCATTCTTATATCCGGTAGTTGATTTAAATGAATAACCCGGGATTTTATCTGCTGTAGTTTCTAAAATAGTTTTGACATCTTCCTGCTTCAAGGAAGGACTTACAGAAAGTACAAGCGCTGCAACAGCCGCAGCATTTGGGCATGCGGATGATGTACCATTGAAAGTATTATAATAGTCATTGCTACTATACCCTCCAGTACCGCTTATATCCGTGGTAGGTATTTTTACACAAGGCGCTACCAAACCTAAGCCATCGCCATAGCTTGCTCCCCACCAATACTCACCATCACAGCTTGTTGGCGATTTTCTTTGATTACACATTGTAATACCTCCAATAGCAATAACATCTTTATTTAAACCAGGATAACTCAATCCTGCATAGTTATTGCCTGCTGAAAAAAATACAACACAACCTTTACCATCCCTGCCTTGCGTGATAGCACGGTGAATCGCGTCATCTAAAATACTACTCGGTGTGCCGCCACCCCATGAGTTTGATAGTACATCCGCATCATTCATCCATGCATAATCAAAACCTGCCGCTATATTGCTATATGAAGTGTAAATGCCATTTGCATCAGCAAGGTTGATGGGAATAATTTTACATTTATTTGCAACACCAGAAACGCCAATGCCATTATTTGATACCGCTGCAATAATTCCCGCGCAACAAGTGCCATGTGCATTATTACTACTTAATGGCCTTCCATCACCGGTGTTTGAAGTTTGGGTAAGGCAATTAAACCCTTGTAATAAATTTGCTTTCAAATCTGCATGGCCCGTATCTACGCCTTCATCTATCACAGCTATCTTTATGGATGGTTTCCCTTTTGTAATTTTCCAGGCTTTTAATACATCCATATCAGCTCCGGGTACGCCATTATATTGTGCGGATGAACCGGTGTTTTTTAAATTCCATTGTAAACTGTATAAGGGGTCATTGGGTGGCGCATCAATTGCATCATATATGGTAAGATCAGGTTCAGCATATTCAAAAATGCCGGATTCATAAAAAACATTCGCCATTGTTAAACCATCATAATTATTTGCAGGGCCGGCACTTAAAATAAAAGTGCTTTTATCAAATTTATACGGGTGGTCAATGGTGCAATTGTATTTATTCAAAAGATTCGTCAACTGCAAACTTGAAGTTGACGGTTTCAATTTGACTATAAAATTGTTTCCATAACTGGATAATTTACCGCCTATGCCACTAATAGCCGGCCTTGCATACAACACAATTTTTTGCTTTATTAAATCTGCAACAATTTGTTTCCCCGATTCGAGTGCCTTGTTTTCAGCAAGCTTAATTAAATATTGATTTTTTACCGGTGTTGCAGAAACTGAATCATTAGAAATCTTGGCTGTAGTTGTAAGCAAAACTTTAATTTCATTGATTGAATGCCCCTCGGCAATACCCACAACAATTTTTTTGTAGGACACATTAAAAAACAACTTTTCTCCTTTGTAGTAGTAAAATACTTTCCCCGGAGAAGGAGCGCCGGATTGACTAAATACTGCTGAAATAGCCAATAGGGCTGCAATTAGACTTAGTAACAACTTTTTCATATAGCTTATTTAACATGAATAATCACAAAAAATACAGCTACCTGAAAAATTAAAAAATACTCAAAATGAAGTATGCCATAAAAATTTGAATAGGAAAAATGCTTCGCATCCGTATTACAACCGCAGTAATTGCGATTAAAAGTCGGATATGATATAATATTTGGAAGCGGTGATGATGAACATAATTTATTTAAAACTATTGCAAATGTGCTTGCAGGGTGTCAGCTTTCTTATACTTTATTATTAATGCTATTTATCATGCTGGCCTTAGTAATTTAATACCTCATGTCCTGCTTACCCAGATATTGAAGCCAAATATCATACTCGTTTTTTTGGAATAAACATAGGGCATCCGTTTGGCGGCAAGCCTAAGTACAAAAATTCAAGTACAGTAAAATAAACCGGTACAAGTGTCTGCACAACTGGTTAGAATAATTAAAAATTATGCTGTTAAAATTTTATTTAATTCCCGGGCTCGAATAACCGGTAAACCAGACTGTGCTATTTTTTTAAAATCTTTTATATTGCTGGTTACAAAATAATCCATCTTGTGATGGTATGCAATTTCGTATAATAAGGCATCTTCAAAATCAAGAGGGTCTTTCTTAGCAGCATTTAAGGATTCAATTTCCGTGCAGGTAAGAAATTTTATTTTTTTACTAAACTCAAGAATAACTGAATTGATTTGAGAGGGTGTCATTTTTTTTCTAAGGACATAAGCCATTGTTGTTAAAATGCTTTCAGAATAATACGCTAAACATAGATTAGCATCTATGGCAAAAAACAATTCTTTTGCATCTTTATGAAATTCACGGTCAGCATGAAGAAGATCAAGCACAATATTTACATCAAGGAAAATTTTATAAGCCATACTTCTTTTTTAAGTATTCATCTTTGGCTGTATCATAATCTGTATTGCCTTTTATACTTCCTGCATATGTATTTATGAATTCAAGAAATGTGGTGTCGGGTTTATCTGTTTTTAATACCCGTTCAAAATGTTCCTGAACAATTTTAGAAACGGAAGTTTTCTTTCGAGCAGCATAAGATTTAATCCGCTTTGCTGTTTTTTCATCTATAGTAAGGTTCAGCTTTGTGGTCACTGTAATAAGTTTTAGCGAATATACGCATAAATAAATTTTATACGCCCAATTAAATTTATCACAAAAATGAAATTGCGAATTGAAGCATGGCATTAAAATAATTGAAAAACCTTAAACTTGAAGAAAGAAGCTTTTTTGAACGAGAAGGAACTATGGAAGATAGTAAGCTAACTCCTGAAAACCGGAAATGGAACATTGCTGATACTGAGCGGTATTGCACTAATTACGTAAAGTCTTTTTCTGGCTTTTGAGCGTTCAATTTTTTTCTTATCCAAAACCTATTATCTTAAGTTCGTCTGATATTTGAACCGCAAAGCCTGCGTTTTTCTCAAATTCATCATTTCCATTTTTAACTTTCAGTACTAAAACAACAAAATAAACATGAACTGGAATAATATCATTTAATATTTCTTTTCTTGAACCAAAAATATAAGCAGAGTCAATATGAATTTTTCCATTCTTCCCATTTGAATTGATGATGCCAGAAAATGCTTTCCTCAACTCATCTTTACTTGATATTATTTTTTCACCGTTTATTACAAAAGGCAATGAACATTTATCAAGTAATGTATGAATGTCTTGCCCCTTTAATAAAAGTGTTGCAAATTCAACGACAAGATCTTTTGCTTTTGTCGCTTGAACTAAATCCAAAGATGATAATGAAGTATCAATTTTGTCAGTGCTACTTTGTCCATAAGAAAAATTGATGGTTAAGGCTAAAGCTAAAATTATTAAAGTTGTTTTGTGCATTTTTGAATGAATAAAAATAAAGTTTCGATATTGCTGCCTCATATTTCTTATTTTCATTTTTAATTTTTTTATGCTTGAAATTTAGTTTAAAAAATCAATTGAACTCCGATTTAAGCTATTCCCCCTCAACATAAAGGCTGAGTTGACATTTCGGTTTTCAAAATCTTCATTTTCCAAGATGGTTTTTTTCTACTTGATTTGAAAAATAAAAAAATTAAAATTGAATACCTATCAGAATCATTGAGCATTTTAAATTTATTCCCAACAAAGTTTCGTTCAATAACAACGCATCTTTCAACTTATTTACTCAAATACATACTCTTTTCCTTGTACAGGTTGCGGAAATAGGGATCACGCAGGTCTTTGATAAAACGAATGGCTTCGCCCGTGCTTTTCATTTCAGGCCCGAGTTCTTTATTTACTGATGGAAATTTATCAAAACTAAAAACCGGTTCTTTTATGGCAAATCCGGTCAATTTTTTTTCAAATGAATATTCTGTCAGTTTCGATTTACCCAACATCACTTTGGTAGCGATATTCAGGTATGGGATGCCATAGGCTTTTGCAATAAATGGCGTAGTGCGCGATGCCCGCGGATTGGCTTCTATCACAAATACTTTTCCATCTTTAATGGCAAATTGTATATTGATCAACCCAAGAATATTTAAAGCTCGCGCAATTTTCTCTGCATAAAATTCCATTGTTGTTACAATCAATGGCGTCAAATTAAATGCGGGTAAAACTGCATGGCTGTCTCCACTATGTATTCCCGCCGGCTCAATATGTTCCATCACACCCATCACGTGAAAGTTTTCTCCATCAAATATGGCATCTACTTCTGCCTCCTGGCAACGATCGAGAAAATGATCAATTAATATTTTATTATCGGGCAAATGTTTGACAAGGCTCACCACCGCTTTTTCCAATTCATCATCATTGATCACAATGCGCATCCGTTGCCCACCCAATACATAACTTGGCCGGA
>CAYXHX010000003.1:13718-24092 GCA_964464835.1 uncultured Chitinophagaceae bacterium
AATACCGGGTAACCTACTTTTGCGGCCACTTCTATGGCTTCGTCTGCATTGAATGCAGTCCCATATTCGGGGTACGGAATATCCAATTCTTTCAACATATCACTAAACCGGCCACGGTCTTCCGCAATATCCATATCATCGAAAGATGTTCCGATGATTTTATATCCATGAAGATGCAGCCGCCGTGCGAGTTTGAGGGCAGTTTGCCCACCGAGTTGCACAATAATGCCCACCGGTTTTTCCAGTTCAATAATTTCCAGGATGTTTTCCCAAAAGACAGGTTCAAAATATAATTTATCAGCTACATCAAAATCCGTGGATACAGTTTCGGGGTTGCAGTTGATCATAATGGCTTCAAATCCGCTTTCTTTGATGGCCATTAAACCATGTACACAACAATAGTCAAATTCAATACCCTGCCCGATACGGTTAGGGCCACTGCCTAAAACAATGATTTTATTTTTATTTGACGGGATAGATTCGTTCGATGAAATTTGCTCGTTCATTCTAAAAGATTTTGCAATATTACAATTTTGCAAATTGATTTCAAAAGAATGTATCAAAGGTAAACTCATGTTAATGTTGAAAAGTAACCGGAAACAGGGTTTACTTTTATTGCCCAAAATTTGTAGCAACACCTGTATGTACACGTCACGGTTTTATTGTATCCTGGCAGCAACCCTCTTTTTTTCTACGGGCGTTTTCGCGCAGGGAAAATATTTGCAGGGCGAAATTATTGACCACCAAAGTGATGAACCAATTCCTTTTGTTTCCGTATATCTAAAAATTGACGGGCGCGGCACACTCACCGATTCTTTGGGAAAGTTTTCTTTGTACATGGAAAATGTGCCGCCAAATGACACACTCGAAATAAATGCCATTGGATATACAGTTTTAATGATCCCGGTTTCACAATTAAAAGATTCAACACGGTTCACCTTTAGTTTGAATGTGAGTTCCCAAACAGAAGCAATAGTAAAAGTAAAATATGACCGTGCCTTGTGGTTTTGGAAAAAAATTATCGCCGGTAAAAAATTGAATGGCCGCGAACACTGGAAAAATTATTCGTATGAAATTTATAATAAACTGGAACTGGACATAGATAATATCAACAAAGAAAAGCTGGAGAAAAATAAGTTATTAAAACCGCTCAATTTTGCTTTGGATTTTGTGGATAGTTCCTCGGAGAAAAAACCATTTTTACCTGTCTATCTCATAGAAACACTTTCCAACTATTATCATCAGAATAATCCGTCCCGAACGAGGGAAGAAATAAAAGCCACGATTACCAATGGGATTGATAATGAAAGCATCATGAAACAATTGGGCGCTACCTATCAAAATGTGGATGTGTATCAAAATTCCATACCAGTGTTTGATAAAAATTTTGTGAGCCCTTTCAGTGATTTCGCAGACAATTTTTATTCATTCCGGATAATGGATACTCAATACCTTAATCAAAAACGATTAATCCATTTTTCATTTATTCCAAAAAGAAAAGGAGAGAATACTTTCACCGGTGATGCATGGATTAATGATACATCTTTTGCCATTCAAAAAGTTACGCTTCGGCCTTCCTCCGATGCAAATATCAATTTCATCAATGGCTTATCCATCATACAGGAATTTAAACCAATCAACGACACTGCATGGTTTCTATATAAGGATAAATTTGTGGCAGATATAGCTCCACTCGGAAATAACCGGATTGCATTTAAAGGGCGCAAAACTGCCACCTATACAAATGTGCTTACCAACAGTGATTCTATAAACAATGTGTTGCAAAAAAATAAAAGCACAGAAGAAATTATTTTACTGCAGGGGCAAGATCAAAAATCGGCAACCTATTGGAATGAACACCGGCATGAACCTTTGAATACAAATGAGCAATCCATTTATAAATTATTGGATACGCTGGAGAAAACGCCAGCGTATGTACATTACAGGAACACATTAAATTTTCTTTTTACCGGAACGAAAGATATGGGCAATATACGCATTGGCCCCTGGTATTATTGGCTCAGCGGCAATTCATGGGAAGGCACAAGATTGCGTTTTGATGTAGCAACAAATACCGGTTTTAATAAAAAAATAAATTTAAATGGTTATGTAGCGTACGGATTTTTGGATGAAAAATTTAAAGGAAAAGCAGAAATAAAATATGTATGGAACCGCGATCCCTGGTCTTATATTTCCTTGTCTTATAAAAATGATTTGGATAATGGGGTAGTGTATTATGACCAATTGGGAACAGATAATTTATTCGGTTTGTTTTTACGCAAACCGGGAGTACCTTCCAAATTTCAAAATATTGAAGAAAAGAAATTTGAATTCTACAAAGAAAACAATCATGGATTTGGCTTTGGCTTTTCTGCCACTGCAAAAAAATATACGCCACTTCAAAATTTGCCCGGCAAAGAAAATTTTCCAGCACAGGAAGGCGAATCGCTGAATAATTTTGAGACTTCATTCCGTTTACGATACGCATATAATGAAAGAACGTTGATTGATAATTTCAGCAGGACAAGCCTCGGCAGCGATTATCCCATCGTTGAATTAAAATATGCACATGGTTTTAAAAATATTTTAAACAGCAGTTATCAATATGATAAAGTAGATCTTTCTGTGAGTGATTACCTGAATATTTCCCCGTATGGGAATATTTATTATAATGTATTTGCAGGAAAAATTTACGGCACATTGCCTTACAACTTGTTGGATATTTTACCGGGCAATGAATGGTATTATTACAGCAGGTATTCATTTAATTTAATGAATCGTTTTGAATATTTAACGGATGAATATGCAGGCATCAATATTGAACACAATATTGGCAGCGGCTTATTTAAATATATTCCACTTACAAGAAAATTAAAACTCAGGCAGTTTTGGGAAGCTAAAGCGATTGTGGGTAATTTAAGTGATGCCAATAAGCAATTAAATTTTATTCAAGGTTATCCATTTCAATCTTTAGATGGAAAAGTGTATCTTGAAGTAGGGACAGGCATTGACAATATCCTGAAGTTTTTTCGCGTAGATTTTTTATGGCGCGTATTGCCACAACCCTTGCCCAGTATAGCTTCCCAGCGATTCGGCGTTTTCTTTGGTTTCAGGTTGAGTTTGTAAATATAATTGTATATAAAACCGGTTTATTCTTTTTTATCCAAAACCGGTTCATGCAAGGATACCGGTTTTGCAGTTTTCGTTTTACGCACGCGCATATTCAGCATTTCCACACCAATGGAAAAAGCCATGGCGAAATACACGTAGTTTTTCAAATTCAATTGATGCGCGGCTTCACTATTCCAGCCTTCTACAATCAATACAAAACCAATCATCACGAGGAAAGAAAGCGCAAGCATTTTAATGGTTGGATGCTTATGAATGAAAGCGGCAATCGCTGCACTGAAAAGAAACATGATGATCATGGCAATGATCACTGCGGCAATCATTATTTCAAGATGTTTGGCAGTACCTGCAGCTGTAATGATGCTGTCAAAACTAAAGATCATATCAATCAAAACAATTTGGAACATCGCATTGCAAAAGCTCAATACTTTCTTTTTTTCCTGTACATGCTCTTCTTCTCCTTCCAGTTTATGATGGATTTCCATCACTGTTTTATAAATTAAAAACAAACCGCCGACCAGCATTACAAGGCTCGCAATATCAAAACCTTTTCCCCAAAGTGTAAATAATGCTTTGCCTTTTTGTGTAAGCAACCAGGACAATGCAAATAATAATCCTGTACGTACTATCATGCCACTAAACATCCACATCCATCTTGCACGATTTTGTTTTTCTTTGGGCAACCTGTTCATGATTATACTCACAAAAATTACATTATCAATGCCCAATACAACTTCCAGTATGACCAGGATAAAAAAGCTGATGATACTTTCACTCGTAATTAAATGTTCCATATTTAAAATTTATTTTCGCTTAAAATAATTGGCTATTTTTTTCACAATAGCAGGCCCTTCATAAATAAAACCTGTCCAAACCTGTACCAATGATGCGCCATAATTGAATTTTTCTGCCGCATCTTCACCGGTAAAAATTCCGCCGCTTGCAATGAGTGGAATTTTTCCGCCGGATTTTTCCTTGAAATATTGAAGTACTTCAGTAGATCTTTTTTGCAAAGGTTTTCCGCTCAATCCGCCGTTTCCTATTTTTTCCAATTCTTTTTGTGAAACCGATAAACCTTCTCTTGAAATGGTTGTATTAGAAACCACCAGGCCGGATAATTTTAATTCAATAGCCAAATCAATAACATCGTCCAATTGTTCATTCGTAAGATCAGGTGCAATTTTTAAAAATAAGGGTTTGGGAAATGAAGTTGACCGGTTTATATTTTGCAAATTACCCAGGATTTTTTTCAAGGCATCTTTTTCCTGCAGCTCGCGCAGGCCGGGCGTATTGGGGCTGCTTACATTCACGGTGAAATAATCCACACAATCAAATAATGCATGGAAACAAATTTCATAATCTTTCCAGGCATCTTCATTGGGAGTGATTTTATTTTTACCAATATTCCCACCTATGATCATTCGGTTCTCATTCTTGCCATGTTTACTTTTCCAATCTTCCAATCGTTTTCTAATCACTTGTACACCGTCATTATTAAAACCCATGCGATTGATAATGGCTTTATCTTTTGGCAGCCTGAATAATCTTGGTTGTTCATTTCCTTGTTGAGCAAGTGGTGTAACAGTTCCAATTTCCACAAAGCCAAAACCGAGCGCTTCCAATTCGCGCAGGTACATTGCATTTTTGTCAAAACCTGCGCCCAATCCAATGCCATTGCGAAATGACAGGCCAAATATTTCCTTCTTTAAAGAAATATCATTCGGCGTATATGTTTTTTGCATCCACTTATTTAGAAACGGAATGGAGCAGCCTTTTTTAAATATTTTCATTGAAATATGATGCACTGTTTCCGGTGGAAACAAAAACATGCATTTACGAAGCAATGGGTAAAACATGGCGCGAAGATAAAGCGTGCAAAAATATTTTTATAAAGACGTTTTACTCAACGGTTTTCTTTTTTTCCTTCGGTTGCTTTTTTATACCCAATAAAGGATGCATATAACTTGGTACAAGTTGCTTTGGTTTATTTTTTGGCGGGCCAACAGGTTTTTGATATTCCAAATAATAAATCTGCAACAATAAAAAGAAGTAGGAAATCAATAGTGGCCCGAAAATCAATCCTGTAATACCAAAATATTTTAAGCCCATAATAATTCCAAGTACAGTAATAACCGGGTGAACATCCGCCATTTTTTTGGCGAGTACAAAACGAATTACATTATCCATCAAGCCCATTATTAAAGCGCCCCAAAGTAAAATGAAAATACCTGTTCCGTAATTACCCGTAACCAATTGAAAAAAAGCCATTGGCAACCACACAACACCACAACCAACTACAGGAATCACTGAAGTGAACCCCGTAATGACACCCCAAAACCCAGGTTCATTAACCCCGGCAATCCTATAACAAACAAAGCCCAATAAGCCTTGCATCACGGCAATCGTTGGAATTCCCACTGCATTGCTGAATGTTTGAGCAACCAATTCTTTTCCAAACCGTTTAATTTTTTCACCTTTAAAAGGCAGGTAATAAATGATGGCAGCTTCCATCCGGTTTGTATTTTTGATCATAAAAAAGAGAAAGAAATACATGATGATGAGTGAACTGAATATTCCCAAACCCTGATTGAGTACCGTTTTCAGGACTTCGGAAGCCACTTCCTGTGCTTTGCTGAGCGTATTTGCTGCAATGATGTGTACACCCGTTTGGGAAAAAATCACTTCATCAAAATGTTTGAAGGTATTAATGATTTCAGTTGGGTTTGATACGACTGCACTGATTTTATTGAAAAGCAAAATGACCAATAATGTGACAGGTAAAAGGATGATAAAAAAAGTGGCGAGGATAATTAATATTGCAGAAAGATTTTTATTCCATTTTCTTTTTTGCAACATCCATATAAGGGCCGGTTTGCTCAACACATAAAAAATAGTAGCCCCCAAAAAGGCGGTAAAAAACTCTATCAAACTAAAGATAAGTATAAAACCAAAGCATAAAATGATTAATGCGAATAAGTATTTGTGGATGGTATATTCTCTATTCTGCTCCATTTATTTTGTTTTATTGGTACAATGATTGTATCTTTTCCATTCTATTAAGAAAAGTAAAAATAACTGGTTATGAACGATAAGCGCAATTTTTTTTCGGGTTTCATTACAGGAGTTGCCTCTTGTATTTTCGTTTACGTATATCTTCAGTCAGATCAAGGCAAAGAAATGATAGCTGAAGCAAAAAATAAAATACAGGATGCAGGAAGGAAACTCTATGCAACAATAGATGAATTAGATGAGGAAGCCCAATTCCTTTTGGAAAAAAGCCGGGAAGTGTCAAAACAATTCAGGAAAAATGAATGAACGCTTTTTATAAAATTCAAAAACAAGATATAATGGAAAATGAAGATAATTTTTTTTCGGAATCAAAGGACAAATTGGAAGCTTATATTCAGGATAGAGTCACCCTCATTAAGTTACAAGCTGTGGAAAAAACTTCCCGGTTGGCGGGCGCTTTTTTTACAGTTATCGTTTTAGGCTTAATGGCTGTGTTTATTTTATTGTTTCTCAGCCTTACACTTGCCGCATTTTTGGCAACTATACTAGGCAGCTTATATTGGGGATATGGCATTGTAGCGCTTTTTTATATTATTCTCGCTATAATAGTTATTGCCATTCGCAAAAAAGTAATTGAAAAAATTACCACCAATTTTTTAGTAAGTATTTTATTTGACAAAACGAAAGATGATGAACACGAATCATAAAAAAGAAAAAGATTTATCCCGGATTAATAACTTGAGTGACCTGCAAAGAGAAATTGCTCAATTAAAACTATCCATAAAAATGCAGGAAGAAGAATTGCAGGGTAGATTAAGAAGTGTGCCTAAAGAATCTCTCAAAGCAGCCACCGGAGCTATTTTACCGGAAGTGTTACAAAAGGTCGTTTTAACGAAATCATTACAACCACTTTTCCGACTGGGTAAATCCCTTTTATTTTCCGGGAAAAAAGATAAAGTAAGTTTTAAAGAAACCGCTTTGAAACTTGCCAAAGGAATTGGCGTTTTTGCCGGGGCTAAGGCACTGTTGAAATGGGTCAAAATAAAAAAATAATACAGGCACCCTTTTCTAAAAATATTTCATGCTCCATCATCGGGCTTTTTATTAAATTTCAAAATTTTTTTCTTGCCGACCGCAAAAAAAGTTCTATATAAATCATTAAAAATAATAGCGTGGATTGCAGGCTCCATCTTGTTGTTATGCATATTGGTTTTAATTGCCATACAAATACCGGCTGTACAAAATTTTGCGCGCGGCAAAATTGTTGCCTATCTTGAAAAGAAAATTCAAACGAAAGTTGAAATCGGGAAATTAAGCATTGATTTTCCCAAAAGAATTGTTTTAGAAAATATTTATTTTGAAGACCGGGCAAAAGATACGTTACTCGCCGGGAAAAAAATACGGGTTGACATTGCCTTGTTCAAATTATTGAAAAATACGGTTGAGCTAAATTACCTGGAACTCGATGGAATCCGCGCCAATATTTACCGTAAAGGAAAAGATACCGTTTTCAATTACCAATATATTGTTGATGCATTCGCCGGCGATAAGGAAGAAAAGCCAACTAAGGAATCTGCACCAATGACATTTCATCTTGATAAAATTGTGCTCAATCAAATTACCACAACTTTTATCGATGATTATACCGGCAATGATTTATATGCTTTCCTGGGAGATTTTAACGTGCATATAAAAACTTTTGATCCGGATAAAAGCACTTATAATGTTCCTTCCATTGCATTGAACAATGCGGCCATCCGTTTCAGGCAATACACACCCTTGCATATCAGTGTGCCCATTTCCGCGCCTCCACCGGATTCTGCAAATCTTATCCCGGCTACAAAACTTTCTTTGGATAAAATTGATTTTACAAAAGTAAAATTTCAATACAATAACCAACTTTCAAATATGCTTGCCAATATCAACCTCGGGGATTTTCATGCGGGCTTTGAAGAAATTGATTTAAGCAAATTGCTGATATCATTGAAGCGTCTCGAATTAAAGAATTCATCTGTGAATGTACAACAAGGCGCAGTAAATGAAACCGGGGTAAAAGCAGTTACTATCACAAGTGATTCAAATGTGGCGCCTGCTAAAGACTGGCATTTCCAGTTGAAAAACCTGTCTATTGAAAATAATGAATTTGTATATGACAACAATGCGATGAAGCCTGCAACTTCAGGTATGGATTATCATCATATTCATTTTACCGATTTTAATATTGGCGCCTCACAACTTTCATTTTCACCCGGAGTATTCAGTGGAAATATAAATGAACTTACTGCCAAAGAAAACAGTGGCTTGCTTTTAAAAAAATTCCAGGCAGGATTTTATTATTCTGATACTGCTGCTCATATCAGCAATATGATTTTGCAAACAGATAAAACTGATTTGAAAAATGAAATCAATTTAAAGTATGCATCCCCATCTGCACTTTCCGCAAAACCCGGAGAAACTTTTATCCAGGCGAATATGGCAAAAAGCAAAATTGCAGCAAAAGATATTTTACTTTTTGCGCCACAATTAAAAAGCCAGTTAAAAGGAAATGAAAATGCAGTTTTTTTAATTGATACAAAATTGAAAGGCTTTGTAAAAGATATTGCTATTGATCATTTTTCTTTTTCAGGATATGGAAATACGGTTGTAAAATTTTCCGGGAAAATTACCGGTATGCCGGATGCAGCTAACGCAAATTTTAATATCAACCTCGCCAATTTAACAACCACAAAAACAGATATCGAAAAATTAATACCCAAAGGCAGTTTACCGTCTTCTATTCAGTTGCCGCAGCGCATCACTGCATCGGGAAATTTTAATGGCAATGCAAAAAATTTTATTACAAAAATAAATGTGCAAACATCTATTGGTAACGCGATTGTCCGTGCAAAAATGAGTAATAATGGAAAAGCGTATAACGCAACTATTTCTACTACAAATTTTGATCTTGGCTATTTATTAAAACAAGAAAAAACGATTGGAAAAATCAGCCTCGATGCGGATATGAAAGGCTCAGGCCTCGATTATAAAACCATGAATACAGATATTCATGCTGTACTGAAAGAAGGCAATATCAAAGGTTATACATATCAAAACCTGCTGGCTGATATTTCATTGAAGAATGGGCAAGCCGAGATTTCATCATCCATCAGTGACCCGAATATTTCATATACATTGGTTGGTGAAGCCGGGCTACAAAATACATTTCCTTCGCTTCAAATGAATGTACAAATTGATACACTCGATTTACAGGCACTACATCTTATCACAGACTCAGTACAGTTTAGCGGAATCATACATGCAGATTTTGAAAGTACAAATCCTGATTCATTGCAGGGGCAACTAAAGTTGTATGATTTATTTGTAACAAATAATGGCCAACATTTACATACAGATACCATAGCAATGCTGGCTGCCGGAACGGATTCCGGGCAATTGATAACGCTGAATGCTGAAATGGCAAAAATAAAATGGTTGGGAAAATTTAAATTATCTGAAACCGGAACAGCAGTGATGCATACCATCAATTCGTACTACAAATTGCCCTTTTTCAATGATACGGCATTCACCCCACAGGATTGGAGAATGGATATGGATTTAAAAGTTTCCCCACTTGTATTGCAATTCCAACCTTTGTTAAAAGGCACAGACAGTATTCATGCAAAATTGGTTTTTTCAAGTACGGATGAAAAAATAGATTTTAGTTTGAAAGCGCCGCATATTCAATATGGCGAACAGGCAATAGAAAATTTAACCGCTTTTGTATATGGCAATGACCATTTATTGGATTACAACCTGGGCTTTGAAAAGGGCGGCAGTGAAGGGTTTCAGCTATATCAAACTTCACTTTCAGGCTTTATTGCAGAGCAGAATTTAATCACAGCCATTCTTTTAAAAGACAAAGAAGAAAAAGTACGGTATCATTTTTCTACCACATTTACTCCAAAGAATAATGGTTTCATAGTAAGCCTAAGCCCCGAAAATGCTTTATTGAATTATCAGGAATGGGAAGTATATAAAGACAATTATATCCGGTATGATTCTTTGGGCATCATTGCGCATCAATTTAAAATTACCCACAATAACCAATCATTGAGTATCAATAGCCAATCTGAATCATCCACTGCACCTATTGAAATTTCCTTTAATGATTTTCATATAAAAACATTAACTGATTTTGCCGACCAGGATTCATTGCTCATGGATGGCGCTATCAATGGAACAGTACTTGTAAAGAAT
>CAYXHX010000003.1:24102-32102 GCA_964464835.1 uncultured Chitinophagaceae bacterium
ACCCCATATTCACTTCGGATTTAGCGATCAAAAATTTTAGTTATAAAACTGATACACTTGGAAATATCAATGTGAAAGTGGATAATGAAACAGCCAATGCATTTAATGTGGATATAAAAATTACCGGCCAGGCAAATGATGTTTCACTTACCGGAAAATATTTTACCGGCGAAGGCAACCTGGATATGCTATTGGCAATTAACAAATTAAATCTTGCCTCCATCCGTGGGTTTACTGCGGGCCAGTTAACCGATGCGGGTGGTTTTGTCAATGGAAAAATACAAATAAAAGGGAATACAAAAACGCCCAAAGTCAATGGTACATTGCAGTTCAATAATGCTTTCGTAACGCCAACCATGTTGGGGGAACGTTTTACATTAAATGATGATAAAATACAAATTGATGAAACCGGTTTTCATTTTAATCAATTCTCACTAACTGATACTACAGGCAGCGAAGCAATATTGAATGGTGTTGTATTCACCAAAGATTTCAGGAATTATACTTTTGGATTGAGTTTTAAAGCAGACAATTTCAATGTGGTTCATTCCACGAAAGCAGAAAATCAATTGTTCTATGGCGATTTGAATATTGATGCAGATATTAAAATTAATGGCAGCATGGAAGCGCCAACCATTAATGCAACCATTAATGCAAATAAAGAAACGGATTTTATTTTTGTCTTACCCAGCAATGACCCTGAAGTGGTAAGCCGCGAAGGTGTTGTAAATTTTGTAGATAAAAGTGCGCCAAAAGATACCACAGCAAAAATTGATTTCAGGGATACACTGATCAATACACAGGCATTTGCAGGCATGAATGTATCAGCAATTTTCACCACTGATACGGCTGCTAAGTTTACTTTAGTGATTGATGAAAGAAATGGTGATGCGTTGAAAGTACAAGGCGAAGCCAACCTTTCAGGAGGTGTTGATGAAAGCGGAAAACTTTCACTTACCGGCAATTATGCATTGACCAACGGTTCTTATCAATTGACTTTTAATTTCTTGAAAAGAAAATTTGATATTCAACGGGGAAGCGTCATTACATGGACAGGCGATCCTACTTCAGCAATTGTAAACATCACTGCTTTGTATAAAACCAAAGCAGCCCCGATTGATTTAGTACAACCGATGCTTGCCGGCCAATCGGAAAATGAAATCAATAAATACAAACAAAAAATAGATGTGCAGGTTTATTTGAAAATGACAGGTGATTTATTGAAACCACAAATCAGTTTTGAAATTGCTTTACCGGCTGATGAAATTTCTCAATGGAGCGTTGTGGACAGCAAATTGCAACAATTAAAAACGAATGAATCTGAATTGAATAAACAGGTTTTTGCATTGCTATTATTGGGCCGCTTTGTGGGTGACAATATTATGCAAAGTGCAGCAAGTACCAGTACTACCACACTTGTCAAACAAAGTGTAAGTAAAATACTTACGGACCAGTTAAATAAAATGGCAAGCAATTTAATACACGGTGTTGACCTGAGTTTTGGATTAAATGCTGAAGATGATTATAGTACAGGTACGCAACAAAGCCGGACAGAATTAACGGTAGGTGTATCTAAATCATTATTAAATGACCGGCTGAAAATAAGTGTGGGCAGCAATTTTGAAATTGAAAGCCCGGCGGGCACGAATCGGGATGCCGCAAACATTGCAGGCGATGTGGCCATTGATTATAAACTCAGTGAAGACGGGCGTTATAAAATTCGCGGCTACCGTAAAAATGAATATGAAGGTGTAGTAGAAGGCCAGGTAGTAGAAACAGGTTTGACTTTTATATACACATTGGATTATGATCATTTCAAAGAATTATTTGCAAAGGCAGATAAAAAATTAAAAAAGAAAATCAGGAAACAAAAGAAAAATGCGAAAGAAGAAAAGAAAGAAGAACAAATAGAAACAATTGAAGACATGAAATAAATTTTCAAATTGATTTGCATTGATTAAACAGCACACATGAAAAGGGTACAAATATTTTTATATTTTATTATTTTAATAACCGCATTTGCGTGCAGCGCCACAAAAAATATCCCGGGCAATGATGCTTTGTATTGGGGTTCAAAGGTGGAATTAAAACCAAAAAATGATTCGGTAAAATTCAATAGGAAAAATCTTGAATCGGAATTAGAGGATTTACTAAGGCCTAAACCCAATGCACGGATTTTTGGCATCCCTTTTAAAGTGCTTATTTATAACATCGTAGATTCTCCAAAAGGAAAAGGTTTAGGGTATTGGTTAAAATATAAAGTGGGCGAACCACCCGTTTTGGCAAGCGATGTAAACACAGAAAAAAACAGGGAAATTCTTGAAAACCGGTTGGAAAATAATGGTTTTTTCCGCTCCTCAATGAAAGCAGATACTTCTATTAAAAATAAAAAAATGGAAGCCACCTATACCGAGTTGGTTAGCAACAGGTATTCGATTGATACAGTTGTATATGAAACGGATTCTTCTGTGTATGGAAAAATTCTTGCAAACATGCAAAGAAATTCCAGGTTGAAAACCGGCAAGCCCTATACGCTTGACCGGATTAAAGATGAACGTGTCCGAATTGATTCGCGGTTGAAAGAAAAAGGGTTTTATTATTTTAACCCGGAATTCCTGATCGTGGATGCAGATACAACTATTGGAGATTACAAAGTAAATATGTATTTACGCACAAAAGACGACGTTCCTGATAAAGCCAAAAAGCAATATCGAATCAATGATGTAGTGGTATTCGCTGATTATAATTTACAAAATGATACCGGCATTTCAAAAGTAATGGCTCAATCGAAAAAATTTGACGGGTATTATATCTATGATCCTGAAAACAGGTTTAATCCAAAAATTTTCAGCCGCACACTTGTCTTCAAACCGGGTGATTTGTATAACCGTACGGCACATAATTTATCTTTGAACCGTTTAGTAAATTTGGGTATTTATAAATTTGTAAAAGCAAGTTTTGTAGAAACAGATACGACAAAACATCCTTCATTAAATGCTTTTTATTATCTCACTCCGGCAAAGCAAAAATCAATACAGTTCCAGGTTTCAGCGCTTACAAAATCCAATAACTCTACCGGTACTGAAGTTTCTGTAAGTTGGAAAAACAGGAATATTTTTAAAGGTGCAGAACTATATACAGTGCGTGTTTTTGGTGGCTTTGAAAAACAAGTTTCTGCCCAGGCGCCCAATGTAAATACCAACCGGTTGGGTATTGATATGAACTTATTTTTCCCGCGTGTCATCGGCCCGGTACAATTTAAAACCAATAGCAATTTTGTACCACAAACAAAGTTATCATTGGGTTACCAATTGTTTAACCGCAATACACAATATACTTTAACATCCCTCACAGCAAGCGCCGGGTATGTATGGAAAGAAGATGTAAAAAAAGAACATACACTGAATATCTTTGCATTGAATTTAGTAAACCCTGCAAATATTACACCTGCATTCCAGGACTCTCTTACCAAAAATATTGCACTTGCACGAAGCATTGAAAAGCAGTTTATTATTGGTTCAAATTATAATTACAATTTCAATACGTATCTCCAACCAAACCGTAAGAAAAATAATTTTTATTTCAATGGCAACCTTGATCTTTCAGGAAATATTTTCGGATTAGTGTCCGGCGCAAATGTGCGCAAGGGAAATCAAAAATTTATTTTCGGCCAGCCATTTTCACAATATGTAAGAGCAGAACTTGACTTTCGCCATTACCTTAGGTTAAATAAAAATACCACGTTGGCAAGCCGCATCATTACAGGCCTGGGATATGCTTATGGCAATAGTTACACCATGCCATTTATTAAAGAATTTTTTGCAGGTGGCTCCAGTGATATCCGTGCATTCCGTGCAAGGTCTTTGGGGCCGGGTTCATTTTATGCTGGCAATATAGATTCATTGGGTTTTCTGGCAGAACAACCGGGCGATATAAAACTTGAATTGAATACGGAATTACGCGCTAAATTATTTTCCGTAATTTATGGCGCCGTTTTTTTGGATGCAGGAAATGTGTGGACAGTCCGTGAAGATACATTAAGGCCCGGGGCAAAATTTTCCAATAAATTTTTCAGTGAAATGGCAGTCGGTACCGGTGTAGGTTTACGAGTGGACGTAAGTTTTTTTGTACTAAGGCTGGATGTAGCTTTTCCTTTGCGCAAGCCGTTTTTACCACCGGGAGACCGATGGGTATTTGATCAAATAGATTTTGGCAGTAAGGATTGGCGCAGGCAAAACCTCGTTTTTAATTTGGCAATCGGGTATCCATTTTAGAAAGTATGGTTGGATGTTTGAATCACTTTCAGGGTAACACTTCTGCAAGCCTATATGATTTTTTATGCGCTTTAGTTCGTAGCATAAGAAACAATGTCTTTCTCCAAAATGCCCCACATATTTTCATTGAAACCCTGGGTAGTAATCGCGGCGATGTAAAATTAATTGAACTCCTGGTATCCACTTCGCTTTGTGTAAGGCTGCCATTGTTTATTGCTGCATCTTTTGTGTAAACACTCAGCACATTCCCGCTTGCATCGCGTACAAGATAATATTAGAAATGACGAAAGTTTTTTATGTTTTGCTGTTATTTCCATTTTAATTCTAAAAAATTTTTTAGTATTTATTAGTTGAACTTGGATATCATTCTATTATTTTATTTTTTGGTAACATATCTAAAGTAATTTCATTTTGATTAAGCGGTTCTTTACTTACATAAAATGAGAATGTATATAATGATGAACGAAAAGAATTTCTTGATTTACTTCCAATTGTTTGTTCAAATAATATGTTCTTTTTTGGATACCCTAACCAACTCAATTG
This sequence comes from uncultured Chitinophagaceae bacterium, assembly GCA_964464835.1. Lineage (GTDB taxonomy): Bacteria > Bacteroidota > Bacteroidia > Chitinophagales > Chitinophagaceae > JAFDXJ01. Next base: position 28,920 of record CAYXHX010000003.1, read on the forward strand.
TATCATCGTATCTTGACTATAATAATAATAATGCATTTCATATTTACCAGATGGGAATTTATCAGTTCTAAGTCTATAAAATTGAGGATCTTTAGTAATTACATATACATACCCATTATCAAAAGTAATAGGTTTATTTATACTATTACTATCATTAAAGATTAAATTTACCCAACCCGTATAATTTATCGGGATAAAAATGTGTACACTTTTGTTACTTTGAGAATAAGTGCAACTTGATAACCCTAAGAGCAATAACGCTATTATTCTTTTCATCTGTATAATTTTTTAATTACCTCTATGATCTCTTGGTTGAGGATCACAATTACATTGTGTACTATTACTAAATCTTTGGTTATTCTGACTGACCTTCGGACTTGGAGCTAAATGGTCATGCTGTGGATGTTCTCCTATATGTCCAGACTTTTTAATTTCCACATCTCCTCTTATTGGAAATAGATTCATAATTTCCGCTGGGTTACTTCCATTTTTTAAATCTTTTCCAGCATCTGAAGTGTTGTCAAAATGTATTAAATCAACTTGACCTGTTTCCAAGTTTTCAAGATAAACCTCCAAAGAAGGAAAACCATCCCAAATGCCATTTAACATCCATGTGCCATCTTTCGTAACAGATATATTCAAATTATAATCAATTGCAGGTGTAGGCAACAATGTCGGCGTTGAAGGATTTTTAGTTGCTATTTTAGCATGAATATTTGCGTTCCCATCTATCATAGTTGCCATAGTTCCTTTATCTCCTAAACCTTCATTATTATCAAATTCTACTATTCCTGTTCTAACATCTTTTGAATAAGTTCCTGGAGTAAAAGGTGATATATAACTACTAGTACCAGAATAAAAGTCAACGTTAAACTGTTGTTCAGATTTGTATCCACCATGAGCTTCAACATTACGGTATTGAGGATACCAACGTGTATTTGCTTTATCTATTATATCTTTTGATTGTGGCTCCCAAACATATGTATATGGTAAGAAGGTTCTTATTGTGACTTTATATTTTTCTAGACCATCTAAATCAATGTTAGATATGGATTCATTTTCTGCAAATGCATATGTACTATTCCACGCATAATTTTTTGTCAATGGATCCACACTTAAAAACCTCCCCAGCCCCGGGCTATAAATCCTAAACCCATAATCATACGTTGTAGTTGAAGTAATTTCTTTATCTTTTTCCTTCCCATTAAACCCATACCTATACGAAGAAGAAGTAAATTTCCTCCCCGGCATCTCCATCCCAAAGGGATAATAATCACGCACACTCTTAATATCCGCTACATAAAAATCAACCACATTTTGATTGGTTGTTTTTGCAAAAGGTTTTTTCCTGTCGCTTACTACAGATAATATATTTCCCAAATGATTGGTGAGTTCGTAATATTTCATTCCTCTTATATAACTGATGTAGTAATGGTTTCCCGGGCTTTGTACAACACTTCCCAAACCTACAAAATTATTTCTATTTAAAATTCCTAACCTACTGCTTCCATAAATATCAATTTCCGTTTGTGTAAGGTTGCCATTGTTTATTGCTGCATCTTTTGTGTAAACACTCAGTACATTCCCGGTTGCATCGCGTACATACCAGGTTTCTTTTCCGTTTACATTTTTGCTAATGCGGTTGCCGCTGGCGTCGTAGGTGTAAGAAATATTTGTTCCTGTTTTGGTAATGGTTTTTATTTTTCCATATACATTCCACGCAATACTGGTAATGCCTTCCTGCACATCTTTTATTAAATTGCCAATGCCGTCATAATCATAATTTCCCGCGAGCTGGTTGTCTATGTCTTCGGTATAATTGCTATTGATATCATCCGTTACATAAGCCAGTTGATTGGTCAGCGTTTTCACATCGCCCGGCAATGCTGAAAGCGGGTCGTACGGCAGCTTTGCGCCGCCGGTGTTGATGTAATAATATGTGTATTTCAAGGAATCATGTATTTTCTATCGCGTATAAATACACGGCTAACGTATATAAGCCTTGAATAAAACAATCATATTTTTTTTCATTTCCCCAAAAAGTAGATAAACTTAAATAGAAACTGAAAATTTGTTTGCATTTTGAAATTTCAAAATAATAAATAGATCCTAAAGGATTATATACTTCCGATTTTTGTGCTACTTTTAAAAATTCCCTAGTCTTTCTGTTGTTCATTAACTTACATCTTTGTGCCATTTTCAACATACTATCACTCTTTAGAATTATGAAACTATCTTTTTTAATAGATATATAGAAAATACTAGAGTCGGACATAAATATATCATTGCCTTTATAATTATAATAAATATAATTATTTGAATCAAGTAAACCAACTAAGTACTTTTTAAATAGACTATCCTCTCTTCTTTCAAATTCTAAAACCTTATTTTGACAAAATCCACATTGAAGGATTAAAGTTGTCAAAAAAAATAAAAAATATTTTCGCATATATTAATTTTTTTGATTTAGAAATGCTGGGATATCATCTTTATTTTCAACTTTGCTCCTGGATCCATTTATATTCTCATGATTGCTACCATCCCTATAGACATTCACTTTCATCACTCTTAAAATTAAATTTTCAAATTGTATAACTTGTGTATGTTGGTCTACAATTTTTAATGCAATCATTCTGCCATGACCAAAAACTTCATGCATTGTATACCTCAAGAAAGGGTTATCAGTGGGAGTTCCATCTTTTTTAAAATAGTCGCTCTTTATGCCTGGAATACTTCTTTTAGGAATTAAAGAATAAGATCCATTCATGTATGCACTCGTTACTGCCCCATGCAATAAAAAAAATGCTACCGCAGGAACTTTACCTGGTTCAATTTCTGCATCAGGTAGACCTGTAAGTCCTTTAACTAAGTTCTTATCATAATAGGAGACATCCACTTTCATTGCATTAATCCCAAAATCAGATATCCATTCATTTTTATCTTTAAACTCTGCATAATGAACTTGTTGAGAGTTTATTGTATTTACAACACCATTGAGCAAAGCTTGTTCGTCTTTACTTAGTTGAATACCATCTAAAGCTTTATTTAAATCATCATTTGAAATTGTAGCTATGGAAAGATTATCCTTATCTATTTTTATTAGGTCTCTTACTTTTTTAAAATTATTTCCTGCAAGACTAACTTTTATATCTTCTCTCAAATATTGAGCATCATTTTTAGATA
>CAYXHX010000003.1:32112-32495 GCA_964464835.1 uncultured Chitinophagaceae bacterium
AACAGTATCACCTAAAGGGTCTCAAAATTTGATCGGGTCATTTGAAAATGTGGAATATTCACTTATTCCAATAGAAGGTTTAGTATCCAAATTCCATCTCCTGCCTATCCTGCTATCATACTCCCAAAACTCAGCCGTATAAAGGTTTTCAGAGCCGTTAATTTCAGTAGATTTCTCTTGCCCATTAAACCCATACCTATACGAAGTCGAAGTAAACTTCCTCCCCGGCATCTCCATCCCAAACGGATAATAATCACTAACACTTTTTATATCCGCCACATAAAAATCAACGACATTTTGATTGGTTGTTTTTGCAAAAGGTTTTTTTCTGTCGCTTACTACAGATAATATATTTCCCAAATGATTGGTGAGTTCGTAATATT
>CAYXHX010000004.1:0-916 GCA_964464835.1 uncultured Chitinophagaceae bacterium
TTTTTCCTACATCGTAGTTATAAATTGCAGGCTTGCCAATTGCCAATTGCCAATTTGCTTTCCCGGTTAATCATGCTTATTTGCCTTTTGCCAATTGCCAGTTTATTGCATGCACAACAACCATCAATGAAAAGGATTGGCGTAAATGAAGCAATCACTTTAGCAAAAAATAATTTGCAATTTGAAATAAATAATCAACAAATCAAGAAAGGTAATTCAAAAGTAAAAACAGCAACACTCTTTAGCAAAACAGGTGTATTTGCAGAGAATGAAGACATGCGGCCAAGCGATAATACAGGCGTTTTAAAAATAGGTATCTCACAAAGTATTGCATGGCCGGGCTTGCACAAAGCACAAAAGAATTTGTACACAGAGCAATTGAAATATTTCAATTTGAATGCTGAAGCTATTGATGTGCAATTGAAAAAAGATATAAGAACTGTGTACTACCAGCTCTGGTATTTACAGGATAAACTGCAGCTCTATGCCCGCCTGGACAGTATATATAAATCATTGAATGTTGCTGCAAAATTAAAAGTAAAAACGGGTGATAGCCCCGGGCTTGACAGCATTGCGGCAAATGTGCGGATGAAAGAATTACAAGCATTGCTTTCTCAAATACAAAATGAAATTTCCATACAACAACAATCGCTTATGCAATTGTTAAATACCGAAGAAGTGTTCCTGCCTGTATTGAAACCCCTGGAGAAAATAGAAATGCACGATATATTAAATGATAGCTCACATCCTGCTTTAAAGCTCCAATCACAAAATATTCAAATTGCGAATGCAGAAATTGGAGTTATTAAAAATGAAAACAAACCAGAATTCTCAGGCCGGGTTTTTAGTCAGCGTTTGTGGGGAGCAAATGATCCTTATTCCGGGTTTTCAATTACGGCAGCATTTCCTTTGTTTG
>CAYXHX010000004.1:933-4638 GCA_964464835.1 uncultured Chitinophagaceae bacterium
AAATAAAAGTAGCACAAGCTGATATGGAGTTGCAACAAAAGCAATTCGATTATGACAAGCAGGTATTGCTTATGCAACAATTGCAAATGCAACAAGAAGTGCAAAAAAATAGGAGCATGTTATTATTTTATGAATCAACCGGATTGCAACAAGCTGATGAAATTATTAAAGCAGCATCACTTGCTTATCGTGCCGGTGAAATAAGTTTTGCTGAGTTATCACAGTTCTTGTTACAAGCTATCGAAATTCATAAAGGCTATTTAGAAAATCTCAATGCCTACAACCAATCTGTCATTCAATACAATTATTATATCAATCAATAAAACATCACCGATGAAGAAGTTATTAATAGCCCATCTTATTTTTTTTAGCCTGCTTTCTTTTTTTTCCTGCGGAAACAAAGACAGTTCAAGCGTATCAACAACAGAAGAAGCCAAACATGATGAAACTCTTGAAAATCCAAACACATCCTCACTTACAAACGAACAGATTAAAAGTATTGGTATTGAATTGGGCAGTATTGAAGAAAAACAATTAACGGCATCATTAAAAACAAATGGTATACTGAAAGTTCCCAATCAAAACAAAGCAAGTGTAAACTCGATATATAATGGAGTTATCAAATCATTGTTGATACAACCTGGTAATACTATTAGAAAAGGCCAGGCAATTGCTACAATTTCAAACCCGGAATTCATTAAAGTACAAAATGATTACCTGGGGGTAAATGCAAAAATAAGTTTAGCAGAATTGGAAGTGAAACGTCAAAGAGAATTGAATGAAGGCAATGCAGGCGCATTAAAAAATTTGCAATACGCTGAAACGGAATTAAAAACTTTACGCACTGCAAAAGCTGCTTATGAACAACAAATCCGGTTAATGGGAATCAACCCGGCGAACCTTTCAAATGGTAAATTGATTTCAGTATTAACAATTACAAGCCCTATCAGTGGAGTGGTAAGTGATGTGAAAGTGGAGATTGGTAGTTATGTTGATGTGAGTACCGTTATTGCTGTAATTGTTGATAACAGTCAATTGCACCTTGATTTGTTTGTGTTTGAAAAAGATTTATCCAAACTAAAAAATAATCAGCTTATTCATTTTACCCTAACCAATAACCCCGGCAAAGAATATGATGCTGAAATATTTTCCCTGGGTTCATCTTTCGAAGGCGAAAGTAAAGCTGTTATAGTGCACGCTAAAGTACAGGGAGATAAAACCGGTTTAATTGATGGTATGAATATCACTGCAGTAATCAGTTTGGAAAAAGCAACTGTGCCCGCGGTTCCTTCTGGCGCTATTATAACTTTTCAAGGACAGGATTTTATTTTTATTGTTACTGAAGATCATCAACAAAACATTGATAGTATAAAGCATGATGCAGAAGATTCACAGCAAGAAGATAAAGGATTGACTTTTGAAAAAATCCCGGTAGCCAAAGGCACTACAGACGTGGGTTATACAGAAATTACTTTGCTGAAAGAAATTCCAAAAGATGTGCAAATAGTAGTAAAAGGAGCGTTTTTTGTTTTGGCAAAAATGACTAATTCAGGAGATCATGAACATTGAACATTGCATCGAAGTATTGATTATAATCATGGGAAGTTTGAATATTTGTTTTTAATTTTAAATAAAATTATTCCAACAAAACTATTATATGCCAATCCTGGAAAATATTTTTTCAGATGCAGATTTAAGGAAAGACATCTTATCCAAATCACGCAGGAAAAAACTACGGCATGATGAGGTGTTATTTTCCCCAAGCGAAGCCCTGGTGTTTGTACCAATTGTTATAAGTGGTGCATTGCGAATTGTACGTGAAGATGAAGAAGGGCGTGAAGTATTTTTATATCATTTGTTTCCGGCGCAATCCTGCGCAATGGCTATTAATTGTTGTGAATCCAAAAAGGAAAGTATGGTTAAAGCAATTGCCGAAGATGATACGGAAGTATTATTGATCCCTGCAAACATCATTGATAATTTATTCAAATATCCTGAATGGAAAACTTTTATTAATAACACGTATAGCAGTCGCTTTGCCGAACTTATTGAAGTAATTGACCTGGTTGCATTTAACAGCCTCGATAAAAAAATCCTGCACTACCTCGAAAGGAAAAAGGAAGCATTAAATTCTTCTATATTAACTATCACACATCAGCAAATTGCAACCGAATTAAACACACATAGAGAAGCTGTAAGCCGCTTGTTACGTACTTTGGAGCATAAAGGCCTGGTAAAATTGGGTAGGAATACCATTGAATTAAACTAAAAATTACTATAAATCCTTCTTGCCTTAGTACGCTTCTCACATTTGCTAATCTATTTTTTTCTGTTAAATCATTTCTCTATGTAACAAATGTACCCGACAGTATAATTTATCTTTCGCAACTTTGTATTTTAAATGATGTATTATGAAATCGAATATGGGTATTATGGATAAATCTATCCGAATTATTGCAGCAATTGTAATTGCAATTTTATATTTTACGCATGTTATCTCGGGCACCGTTGCAGTTATTCTTTTAATTCTTGCAGGAATTTTTATTATCACAAGTTTTCTTAATTATTGTCCGATGTATTATCCATTCGGAATTTCAACAAGAAAAAAATCAACACAGTCAAAAGAAAAATAGTTAAAAAATGGCTCATGAAATAGAGGTCCAGTGGATGGGGAAAATGCAATTCAATGCTTTGGTAAACGGGCATACAATAGTAATGGATGCGCCGGAAAAAGTAGGTGGTGAAGACAATGGGCCTATACCGAAACCCTTTGTATTAACGGCTCTTGCCGGTTGCACCGGTATGGATATAGCAGCGATATTGAGGAAGGCTAATAAACAAGCTGATGAATTTGAGATGAAAGTAATTGGCGAGATCAGCAAAGCCGCTCCAATTCAGTATATCGCTATTCATGTGATTTATCATTTCAAAGGGCCGGAGCAAAATAAGCCTGCTGCATTGGATGCAGTAAATGATTCACAAAATAAATATTGTGGAGTTAGCAGTATGTTGAAAAAAGCATTGCCCGTAACATGGGAAGTGCTTTATAATGGAACGGAAATTTTTTCCAATAAAAATGAAATGGAATCAATTACAAATAATTAGTGCATTGAAAATAAAAAATAAATTTTATACGCATTGGCTTACTGTTGCCGGGATACTTTTCGGCGCTTTAGCTGGCTACTTGTACTATTATTTTGTCGGATGCAAATCAGGCACCTGCCTTATTACTTCCAAACCATTAAACAGTACTTTGTATGGAGCCATGATGGGAGGATTACTATTCTCTATTTTTAAAAAAGAAACTAAAAAAAATTCAAATGATACAAATGATAAAAAATATATTGGGGATGGGTACTAAAACGGATTATTCGGAAATGATTCGGCAGGGTGCTATCATTATTGATGTTCGCAGTAAAGGGGAATTTGCAAGCGGGCATATAAAAGATTCCATAAATATACCGGTTAATGAATTGAAAAATAATTTATCAAAACTTAAGGATAAACATCAAAATATTATTTGTTGTTGTGCATCCGGTATGCGCAGTGGTTCTGCAAAAAGTATGTTGGAATCACAAGGCTACACTGCAGTATTTAATGGCGGAGGTTGGAAGAGTTTGCAAAATAAAATTTAAATGAGGTATTACATTTTTATACATGAATAGAAAAAAACATGGAAACAATCAGGCAAAAAATATTTACAGG
>CAYXHX010000004.1:4714-17527 GCA_964464835.1 uncultured Chitinophagaceae bacterium
TGGTTATTGGTGTTATTTTCATCATTGAATTTATTCGTATGCATGACACTTTCATGGGTATTGCCGGTGTCTTCTTTTTATTGACAGCCTTTGCCAATATTGGCTGTTGTGGCACAAGCCAATGCAGTTCACCATTACAACAAAGTAAGAAAGAGATGCAGGAAGAAATCACTTTGGAAGAAGCCGGAAAAAATTAATTTGATAAATTGGTAGTTTGTATTTTTTTGATGCAGCCTTATTACAAACCGGTGATTGATAATGGATGAACTCAAAAACACGTCACCGTCTTTATGGATTTCATCCATCAATTTTTTATTTTTTTCATCACAATTTTTTTCAAAAGGATACCAGAAATAACTCACGGACAAATCAGGTTCAGGGCCTACTTTAAAGCCATGATGAACAATCTTCTCCCTGAAATATTTTACCAATAATAATTTTTCTTCCAGGCAAGCAATGAATGGTTCAATGCCATGTATTTGCAATGGCAACCACAATCGCAGCCCTCTGAAATGTTTGGTTAATTCAGGTGAAACATTTGCAGGGCTGTCACACAAATTTTCAATTTCGGCATCTTGCATATAATTGGCAACATATTGATTCGAGTGCAATACAGCTTTCTTGTCTTTAATCAAAACGGCGCCAATGCCATACGGTAAGAACATACTTTTATGCGGGTCTGCAATAATGGAATCTGCTTTTTCAATACCCTTGAAAATTTCTTTTTTTGAAGTAAGGATAAAAAATCCTCCATACGCTGCATCTACGTGAAACCACAAATTATTTTTTACAGCGAGTTCAGCCAATTCATCCAACGGATCAACGGCGCCTGTATCTGTAGTGCCTGCAGTCGCAACAAGTAAAAATGGTTTCAGGCCATTTGATATATCCTCTTCAATTAATTTTTTTAAAATTGTGGCTTTCAATTTATGATTTTCATCCAGGGGCACATACCGGATGATGGCATCTTCCAGGCCAATTATACGCAATGCTTTTTGAGCCGCATGATGTACCTGCTCACTTAAATAAACAACACTCCTGGGAACCAGTTCATTTTTAATTTGATGTTTGTCTCTTGCAGCCGTGAATGCAATGATGGTTGAAACAGAACCACCCGAAGCGAGATTCCCTATGGCAGATCCAGGAAACGAAAAAATAGTTTTTAACCAATTGATCACTTCATTTTCAATAGTTGCAGCCCCCGGTGATGCATAGTAAACGCCCGCATAAGGATTGGTGACGGCAGCTATAAAATCTGCAAGTGCGGATACAAAAATACCGCCACCCGGTATATAGCCCAAATGCTTGCCGGATGCGGCATTGATGCCTTTCCCTGCTACTTCTTTCCTATATATTTGAAGCAACTGTTTCAGTGGTTTTTTTACCTGATCAATCGCCAATACTTTACTTTCAATTGGCTCATCCACAAATTCTTTTTCTGTATCGAGGCCGGCTAAAAATTGATTTGTAAATGTTTCCAATTCCCCAAACATTGTATTTCTTTCCATTTCAGGAATTTCCAGTTGGCTGTTGATTGTATGTAATTCTTTTATTTGTGCAATAAGTTTTTGCATGCCTTAGAGTTTTAAAAAAATAGAGATCCCATAATTATATGATTTCCTTTCTTCGCTTTTAGTTCACCCTGTCTGCCAAAAATAAATTTCTTTGCGGAAAAATATATTTTGTGTTTTTATCGGCAAGCCAACTGATCATTTTAAATACGCCCAAAAAATTTAATATCATTCCAAGCAATATACCAATAACAGCATCTTTTGTTGTAACCAGGTTTGTTTCATTGGCGATCTTAAAAAAGAAAAAAATACAAGGCGCAAAAAATAACCAACAAGTAATCATCCCTGCATTATAAAAGGTTTTACCCCTGATATTAAACAAAAAACTGTGTGCTATTATATTTCCCAGGGAAATCATCAATGCTGTAATGCCCAGCCACACTGCTTTTTCTGAAAAAAAAGCGGCGAAAAAATACAATAGCCATCCTTCCAAAACATTTATGATCAATGAAGTATTTGTATTTAACGGGTACCTGCCCGGTTGCATGCTTTTAAATACAACGGTATTAATCATTCCCGGGAAAGTGCCGGGAATCCTGTATTCTTCCAATTGATGCAGGAAAAGTGAAGCCAAACTGCACCACATCAAGAATTGATATTTTGTTAATCGTCCGTAGTTGCCAAATAAAAAAATAACAATAGCAATAAAAAAGATGATCCCTAAATCATACCAATGATTCCTTATAAATTTCATGCTGTTGGTTTCCAATAAAAATTTAATTTGCAAATGCAGGTAAAATTATTATTTAATTTTAATAGTATTCAGCAAAATGAAATTGGATAACGAGCCTACTTTTTTTGCAACACCAGCGGAATTAAGAAAATGGTTTCAAAAAAATCATAAAACAGAAACAGTATTGCTCGTGGGGTTTTATAAAGTGAGTAGTGGAAGAAAAAGTATCACCTGGAGCCAGTCAGTTGACCAGGCTTTATGTTTTGGATGGATAGATGGCATACGCAAATCCATTGATGGAGAAAGTTATTGTATCCGCTTCACACCACGGAAACCGGGAAGTATTTGGAGTGCAGTGAATATAAAAAAAATTGAATGGCTTATAGAACAAGGCCTGATATATCCGAATGGCATTGTTAGTTTTGAAAAAAGAAAGGAAGAAAAATCAGGAATCTATTCATATGAAAAAGAGCCGGTATCATTTTCAAAAGAATTTGAAAAAAAATTGAAAACACATAAAGCCGCTGTTGCATTTTTAAAATCTATGCCACCGGCATATCAAAAAATTGTAACGAATTGGGTGATGAGCGCTAAACAGGAATCAACAAGAATAAAAAAGCTGGAACAATTGATTATCGATAGTGAAGCAGGCAGGAAAATAAAATCACAACGCTATTAAATTTCCTATCTAATAATCTACCACTTGCTCTTCAATTTCCGCAGGTATCTCACGCCACTCATATTGCTGGTTTCGTAGTTGTGGCTCAAAACCCGCATCCCGTATGGATTCCTGGATTGTTCTATACGTAAAACGATGGGGCGCCCCGGCCGCGCTAACTACATTTTCTTCAATCATAATACTTCCAAAATCATTGGCACCGGCATGCAAACATATTTGCGCCGTATCTTTCCCTACAGTCAACCAACTCGCTTGTATATTTTTAATATTGGGCAGCATGATGCGGCTCATGGCAATCATGCGTATATATTCTTCAGCAGTTATTAAATTATGCACACCTCGAATGCGCGCAAGCAAGGTATCTACATCCTGGAAGGTCCATGGAATGAATGCAAGAAAGCCTTTTGCATTTTCAGGCTTATGGGATTGTACTTCACGGATCCGTTCAAGATGAATAAAACGTTCTTCGATGGTTTCTACATGCCCAAACATCATGGTAGCACTCGTTGTAATATTTTGCAGGTGTGCTTCATGCATGATGTTGAGCCATTCATCGGCCCCGCATTTTCCTTTACTGATTAAACGCCTTACACGGTCAATTAAAATTTCTGCACCTGCACCGGGCAATGAATCAAGGCCAGCATTTTTCAATGCAATCAATACATCATGGTGGCTCATTTTTTCAAGCTTACATATATGGGCTACTTCGGGTGGGCCCAAAGCATGCAATTTCAATGAAGGATATTCCTGTTTTATTTGCCTGAAAATATTTGTATAAAAATCCAGGCCCAGTTTTGGATGATGGCCGCCTTGTAATAATAACTGGTCACCACCATACCGGAATGTTTCTTCAATTTTTTTCCTGTATGCAGGCATTTCTGTGATGTATGCATCTGTGTGCCCCGGGATACGGTAAAAGTTGCAAAACTTGCAATTGGCAATACATACATTTGTTGTATTTACATTGCGGTCAATTTGCCAGGTAACTTTTCCATGGGGCACTTGCTGTTGTCGAAGCAAGTCTGCAATATGCATTAATTCTGAAAGTGGAGCCTGGTTAAAAAGATAAACGCCTTCAGCCACACTTAAAAAGTCAAATGCCAATGCTTTTTTATATAACGATGAAATGTCCATATTCTAATAGAATGATTTTTCTTGCTGCAAAATTACTATTTGCAGCGTAATGAATCATACGTTGTGTCTTATATTCGATGAGTGGGTTTGTTATTTCAGAGCAAACCTGTAATTTACATAAATTATTACTCAAAGCAAACCCTTAAAATGGTTGATCATTGTTTGAAATTTTACAGGCTAAAAATATTTTGCTTCACTTTTCTTTGTGGGATTTTGTCAGTAAAATGCATCACTGCACAAGAAGAATTTGTACCTCCTCCGGCTAAATACATTACCACGATACCCTTTAAAATGCTTACCGGTGGGATTATTATTGTAAATGCAAAATTTGATAACCTGGAAGATACCCTCAACTTTATATTTGATACCGGAAGTGGAGGCATCTCCCTCGACTCTGCCACCTGTGATATTTTGAGTATTCCACGCGAAAAAAGTGATAAGATTGTAAAGGGGATTGCCGGAAATGTACATGTGGATTTTGCATACAATCATACACTTCATTTCCCCGCTCTTGATGTGGAAAAATTAGATTTTCATATCAATAATTATGACATTCTCACAGCTTCATATGGTATTCGTATTGATGGCATTATTGGCTATAGTTTTTTACGCCGTTATATTGTCATGGTGAATTATGATAAACATCAAATGGATATATATTCACCCGGAGCAATAGATTACCCGAGAGGCGGCTATGTGTTAAAGCCTCAATTCACCACATTGGCCAAACTGGAAGTAGGTATCCGTGATGAAAACCGCATCCTCACAAAATTTTATTTTGATACCGGCGCCGGATTATGCATGCTATTAAGTGAAGACCTTGTAAAAGACAGTACATTATTTAAGAAAAGAAGAAAATTTTTTCCCACGCAGGCCGAAGGCCTTGGCGGTAAAAAGTCAATGGAATTAACCCATATCAAAGAAGTACGGGTAGGCCCTTATCGCTTTAAGGATGTGCCGGTATATGTATTTGATGATACTTACAAAGTGACTTCCTATCCGCAAACAGGCGGCCTGATTGGCAATGATATACTGCGCCGCTTTAATATCATTTTAAATTACCCCAAACAAGAAATTTACATTAAACCCAATAAAAATTTCCAGGACTCCTTTGATTATTCTTATACAGGGCTTGGAATTTATTTACTAAATGGAGCTATTACGGTTACAGATATTATGAAAGGCTCACCTGCAGAAAAAGCAGGTTTTCAAATTGGAGATGTGATACTCGGTATCGGCAGTAATTTTTCAAATAATATCCTTGCATATAAAACAATGCTGCAGTCGGCGCGTGCCAGGCTGAATATTGTAATCATGCGTGATGGAGACCTGGTAGAAATAAAATTGAAAGTCAAAAGTATAATTTAATAAAAGCCCAATTGTAATAGTTATGAAAAAATCTCGGTTTCTCTTTTTCGGCCTTTTTGTATTAATTGCTTGTACAAATGAGCCGGCACATAATGTTATTGAAATCAATGGGCTTGATTCAAGTATTAAACCCGGTGATAATTTCTTTTTGTATGTAAATAAAAAGTGGGAAGATACAGTACAGATACCACCTTCACAATCAGGTGTAGGCGCTTATATGTTTATGAACTATCCACAAAGGCTTCGGTTGCAGGGCATACTTGACAGTGTTTCTAAAGCTACAAATGAAGACGGTTCTATTGCTCAAAAAATCGGCGATTTTTATGCATCAGGCATGGACACAAATACAATTAATAGCCGGGGATATGACCCCTTGAAACCCATCCTTAGTAGGATTGAAAATATCCATGACATCAGTTCTATGATGAAATTTGTTGCGGAAGAAGCCGGTCATTATAATACGTCCATTATTGCTTTTGGAATAGGCCCGGGAAATACGAACAGTAGTATGAATATTGCACATGTTTATCAAACAGGGATTGGTTTGCCGGAAAGGGATTATTATTTTAATACAGACCCAACGAGCCTTGCCATTCATCAGGCATATATTAATTATCTTAAAACTTTATTTGAACTTGCCGGAACTGATTCGGTTATTGCTGTTAAAAATGCCGCAATAGTTTATGGTATCGAAAAGCAATTCGCTGCTGCTCATAGGACAAATATTGAATTGCGGGATGTGAGCGCAAATTATAATAGGATTGCAGTTGCAGATCTTGTTAAACGGCAACCAAACATAGGTTGGATCAATGTGTTGAATGATATGGGCGCAAAAACAGATTCCATAGATGTGGCACAGCCTGCTTATTATGATAAATTAAATGCTGTATTGAAAACAGTTCCCATGAATGATTTGAAAATTTACCTGGCTGCGCATACTTTAAATAATTATGCAGATGCTCTGAGCAAACCTTTTATGGATGCGGCTTTTGCTTACAGCAGTGTTATTACAGGACAAAACGTTCAAAAATCACGTGGTGAAAAAATGGCGGAAGTGGTGAATCAAAATATGGGAGAAGCATTAGGAGAATTATATGTAAAAAAATATTTTTCGGAAGCGGCAAAAAAACGCATGCTCGAACTCGTAAATAATTTACAAAAAGCATTTGCAGTAAGAATTGAAAAGCTCGATTGGATGAGTGATTCCACAAAACAGAAAGCAAAAGAAAAACTTTTTGCCATCACCAAAAAAATCGGATACCCCGATAAATGGAGAGATTACAGCAATGTACATATTGTCAAAGGAAAATATTTTGAGAACCTGTTATCCGCAACAGCCAATAATGCAAAATTTGAAATGGCAAAATTGAATAAACCTGTTGACAGGAATGAATGGTTTACTACACCATCAACAGTTACTGCATACTATAATCCATTTGCCAATGAAATTGTTTTTCCTGCAGGAATCTTACAATCACCTTATTTTGACGACTATGCGGATGATGCATTAAATTATGGTGGAATTGGAATGGTAATCGGGCACGAAATGACACATGCATTTGATGACCAGGGTGCACAGTTTGACAAATTTGGCAATGTTCAGAATTGGTGGACGAAAGATGATTATGAAAAATTTAAAGCAAAAACCCAACAGGTTGTAAATTTATATAACACCTTTATTGTACTTGATACGCTTCATGTAAAGGGTGCAATGACACTTGGAGAAAATACCGCAGATATAGGCGGAGTGGCTATTGCATACGATGCTTTTAAACTAACCCGGGAAGGGCAGGACACCGCGAAGGTTGGCGGATTTACACCGGATCAGCGATTCTTTTTATCTATTGCGCGGATTTGGCGTGTAAAGATGAAAGATGAGTTTCTGCGTTTATGGATCAATAATAATCCGCATTCCCCTCCCATGTGGCGGGTGAACGGCCCACTGATGAATTCGGTACATTTTTATGACGCTTTTAATGTAAAACCCGGTGATAAAATGTATCTCGAAGAAAAAGACAGGATAAAAATTTGGTAACTATTTATATGCAAAAATTATGGCAAAAAGCAACAAGAATTCTGCAGTTGATTTTTACTTTATAAAAGAAACAAAATGGCCGGAAGAAATTGCCATGCTGAGAGCAATTTTATTGAGTTGTAAACTTGAAGAAAAATTAAAATGGGGAGCACCTTGTTATACATCCGATGATCATAATGTTGTATTAATCCATGTATTTAAAAATTATTGTGCATTATTATTTTTCAAAGGGGCGCTATTAAAAGATGACCATCAACTTTTGGTTCAGCAATCAAAAAATGTACAATCTGCAAGGCAAATCCGTTTTACGGATATTACTGAAATCAAAAATTCAAAATCCAGGATCAAAGAATATGTTGAAGAAGCTATTGAAGTAGAAAAAAGCGGAAAGAAAGTAGCATTAAAGAAAACGGAGGAATATAAAGTCCCCGGAGAATTGGAGCATGCATTTAAAATGGATGCAGCATTTAAAAAAGCCTTTGCTGCATTAACGCCTGGCAGGCAAAGAGGTTACCTGCTCTATTTTTCTCAGGCTAAACAAACCCAGACAAGGGAAGCCAGAATTGTAAAACACCGGAAAGATATTTTTGATGGGAAAGGGTTGAATGATTAATAAAAACAGAATTATTGCATTTAAATTAGCCACTATGTTCCACACTCATGCTTTCATAGCAGATTTCCATTTCCTCCAATGCAATACTTTGGCACATTGCATGCAAGCCTGAATATTGAATTCTTACAGGAAACGCATTCCTGATTTTCCAAACGACTACAGGTGAATGAGTTTCATCAAGTAGTTGGATAGTGATATCGCGCCGCTCTACTTTATTTCCCTGAATGGTATTAAACCATAGGTAAAAATCATTATCACCTTTCATGATACCACGCTTGAGAATAATATTGGAAAATTCAATTTTTCCGGGCATTTTAGGAACGCTGCTTTCCGGGGAACCGCCTTCCCTGTATTCTAAAACCTGCGTGGATACAGATAATCCGCTGACTTCGAGGAAGCCGATTCTAGCGCCACCCCATTGCACCAAAAAATGATAACCGGCCAAAGGATAATTCATAAAAATTATTTTTTGATGAAAAATAAAATCAATTCAGCCTTGCAAAAAACTATTAACCATTCATGCTCGCCAAAAATTCTTCATTGCTCTTTGTGCCGCGCATGCGTTTCAATAATTCGTTCATAGATTCTTCGGTATTCATGTCATTTATATATAAACGCAGAATATTCATACGCTGCAATACATCTTTATCTAATAACAAATCGTCCCTTCTTGTAGAAGAAGCCACAAGGTCAATAGCAGGGAAAATGCGTTTATTGGCCAGGCGCCTGTCGAGTTGTAATTCCATATTACCGGTACCTTTAAATTCTTCAAAAATCACTTCATCCATTTTACTACCGGTTTCAATTAAAGCTGTTGCAAGGATAGTCAATGATCCGCCAAATTCTATTTTACGGGCGGCGCCAAAAAACTGTTTTGGTTTTTGCATTGCATTTGCTTCCACGCCACCACTTAAAACTTTTCCGCTTGCCGGCGCTACTGTATTGTGTGCGCGAGCCAGGCGTGTAATGGAATCAAGTAGTATCACTACATCTTGTCCACATTCTACGAGGCGTTTTGCTTTTTGTAAAGCTATTTGAGAAACCCGTACATGTTTTTCGGCAGGTTCATCAAAAGTAGAAGCTATCACTTCTGCTTTAACACTACGTTCCATATCAGTCACTTCTTCAGGCCTTTCATCTATCAGTACAACCATGAGATAACACTCAGGATGATTTTTTGCAATGGCATTCGCCACTTCTTTCAATAATATCGTTTTCCCAACTTTTGGCTGTGCGACTATCAGTCCGCGCTGGCCTTTACCAATTGGCGTAAAGAGGTCAATAATGCGTGTACTGTAATTGGAAGGTTGTGTAAATAAATTTAATTTTTCATACGGAAATAAGGGTGTGAGATAATCAAAAGGCACGCGGTCGCGCACTTCATCCGGGCTCTTACCATTTATGCTTTCCACTTTTAATAAAGCAAAATATTTTTCACCCTCTTTTGGCGGGCGAACGGAACCGAAAACAGTATCGCCTGTTTTTAAGCCAAACAATTTTATTTGGGAAGGCGACACATATATATCATCGGGAGATGATAAATAATTATAATCGGATGACCGCAGAAAACCATAACCATCCGGCATCATTTCCAAAACTCCTTCGCCTTGTATGATTCCATCAAATTCGATATTGAAGGCAGGTTCTTTTTTCTGTGGATAATTTTTATGTTGTGGCTGCCTGTTATTAGCTGGATTCGGGCGCCTTTCCGGCTGTACGGTTGCCTCGGTTTCTGGCGATACCTCTTCAATTTCATCCAGGTTTACCGGTTCATCATCATCGAGCAAACTCAATAATTTACTGCCAAGTTCGGGGAGGGCGGTTTCTTCATGCATGTCATTTGAATCAATATTTTTTTCCACTTCATCCTCATTGCTTTTTTTCCTGGCAGCAGGTTTTTTTCCTGGTTTAACTGGCTTAACGGCTACTTTTTCTTTTGAGTTATTTTCTTCAGGTTCAGCATCTGACATTACTTCAGCTTCTTCTGTGGAGTTGGCGGTGGTTGCTTTCACGATGCGTTTTCTTTTAGGCTTTTCGGAATTGCCTGTGGGGTTTTCTTTCATATTTACGGCTTGCGAATCGAGGATCTTATAAATGAGGTCCTGTTTGTTTAATTTTTTTATATCTGCGAGTTTTTGCTGATCAGCTAAGTCTTGTAACTCCGGCAACAGCATATCGTTTAATTGCAAAATGTCATACGTCATGTAAGATAGATATTGATTGAAAAGTTTCTATACGGAAGAATCTTAAGAGATTGTAGAATTAAATTAAAAATTGTATTTGAATTTACCTGGCGAGCTGAGCGCGTTTTGAACTGGACTTTTCAGCTTGTTTCCGGTGCAAATGTTGATGCAAATATAGAGATAGAATAACAAAAAGGAAATTTTTTTTCATTAATTTTTTGGAGGAGCAACTTGAAGCGGCGGAAAATTGAAAAACAGGAAGCGGATTTTTTCCCTTCTTAATTCCTTTAATAATTCAAAATAGATATGTTGCTGTGCATTCATATAATCCATATAGTCCGGTGTGGTAATATGATATACTGTTTCAAAATTGATGGATGCATCCCCAAAACTTGATAAATGGCTCCTGTCGAAAGATGTATTGGACGTATCATCTATAATTTTTTTTATTATTTGTGGGATTAATTCCAACTGGCTTTCTGTGGCTTCTTCATGAATATTGAGTGTAAATAGTACACGGCGCCTTTCCATTTCATGAAAATTCTGAATGGTTGATTTAACGATTTCCGCATTTGGCATAATGAGCAATTCCCCTGAAACTGCACGGATATGAGATGTTTTAATGCCAATTCTTTCTACATTGCCGGATTTTCCATTGATTGCCACACTATCGCCGATTTGAAAAGGCTTATCAAAAAATATTACAAAATAACTGAATACATCTCCTAAAATATTCTGAGCGGCAAGCGCAATTGCAATTCCACCAATTCCAAGGCCGGTTATGATGGTTGTAATATCAAACCCCAGGTTACTTACAAAAACGAGCAGGCCGATACTCCAAACCACAATATTGATGATGACCAATAAACCGGACAATTGCCGGATACGTTCCGGTGGTTCACCTTTATGCTCCATTACTTTTACAATCAAAGCATAAATGGCATGAATAATTATTCGAACAAAATAATAAGTAGTTACAAATGCAAAAGCAATGAAAATATATTTATCAGCTTTCGGTGTAATTGTTAATTGCTCAATCCCATAATATGCAATAACAATATAGAGGTATGGAAAAATAAAACGGCTTACCACATTCAACAGTATATCGCCATATTTTAATTTGCTTTTGGCAGAGACCTTTTCAAATAATTTTAAAATAAACTTTTTCAATAAACGCAGGATCAGCCAACCGATAATTATTCCACTTAATATGTATAAGTAGGTGCGTGTACTATTTCCCCAATAAACCTGTTGCAGGAATTCTTTCATTGTTGCAAATATATATTGGTTCAACAATTTTATT
Organism: uncultured Chitinophagaceae bacterium; assembly: GCA_964464835.1. GTDB lineage: Bacteria > Bacteroidota > Bacteroidia > Chitinophagales > Chitinophagaceae > JAFDXJ01. The sequence continues at coordinate 16,274 of CAYXHX010000004.1, forward strand.
AAAACATGTAAAGATGCTTGTTTTAAATGGACATATATTTTGATTTTTTTTTACACCTTTTTTAAAAAGATAAAAAAACTGTACTCATGAAAAATGCCAATTATATTTGCAGCCCTGGTATTTTCTTTATTGGAATAAAAATAATAGCACGAAAATTATATAAAATCATTAGAATGTTTGGTAAAAGAAAAAAGATAAATGATGTGTTGAAAAATGGTATTGCCGGTGAAACCATTACTTTGATGGGATGGGTACGCACTTTTCGTAATAATCAGTTTATAGCTTTGCAGGATGGCAGTACGCAGTCCAATTTCCAGGTTGTGCTTCAGCCCGGAATTTTATCGGACAATGATATGAAACGCATTACCACCGGGGCTTCCCTCAAAGTTACAGGGGAAGTTGTTGAAAGTACCGGCAAAGGACAGGCATTGGAATTAAAAGCAGGAAGCATTGATATTTTGGGCGATAGCGATCCTGAAAAATATCCTTTGCAACCCAAGAAACACAGCCTCGAATTTTTGCGGGAAAAAGCACACCTGCGTTTTCGCACCAATACATTTGCCGCTGTTTTCCGTATCAGGCATGCACTTGCTTTTGCGATTCATCAATTTTTTAATGACCGTGGTTTTGTATATCTGCATTCACCAGTCATAACGGCAAGCGATGCAGAGGGGGCAGGTGAAATGTTTCGGGTTACAACCTTACCTCTGGGAAATCCACCCCGGACAGATGACGGAGAAATTAATTTCAAAGAAGATTTTTTTGGGCGAAGCACACACCTCACGGTGAGTGGACAATTGGAAGCAGAGCTTGCTGCCACTGCATTTGGCGATGTATATACTTTTGGCCCAACATTTCGTGCAGAGAACTCCAATACGACAAGGCACCTCGCAGAGTTTTGGATGATAGAACCCGAAATGGCTTTTTATGATATAGAAGATAATATGAACCTTGCTGAAGAATTTATCAAATATATTATTCAGTATGTGATGGATCATTATAAAGAAGACCTGGAATTTTTAGCGGAAAGGCTTGCTACAGAAGAGAAGGCTTTGCCTGTTGAAAAAAGGAGTGAGATGGGCTTATTGGAAAAATTGCAACACGTAATGAAAGAACCTTTTGAAAGAATTACGTATACGGAAGCAATTGACATTTTGTTGGCAAGCAATCACTATAAAAAGAAAAAATTTAAATTTGATGTGGCATGGGGAATTGATTTACAAAGTGAACATGAGCGCTATCTCGTGGAAAAAC
>CAYXHX010000004.1:17537-31282 GCA_964464835.1 uncultured Chitinophagaceae bacterium
GATATCCTGAAGGCATCAAAGCATTTTATATGCGGATGAATGATGATGGAAAAACAGTGGCAGCAATGGATATTTTAGCGCCGGGAATCGGCGAAATTGTGGGTGGCTCACAGCGCGAGGAAAGATTGGATAAATTAGTGGAGCGTATGGAAAAAATGAATGTGCCAACTGCTGAAATGCAATGGTATTTGGATATCCGAAGGTTTGGCACTGTACCTCATGCCGGTTTTGGATTAGGTTTTGAGCGAATGGTACAATTTGTTACCGGCATGGGAAATATCCGGGATGTAATTCCATTTGCCCGGACACCCAGGAATTGTGAATTTTAAGAACTTTATTTTTTACACATTCTATAAAAAACAGGAATTGATTTTTGCAAATTGATTGCTGCCCTTATATTTGCAGCCCGGTTAGTGAAAACGGAACATAGTATTTTAAAAAGGTGCGGTAGCTCAGTCGGTAGAGCAAAGGACTGAAAATCCTTGTGTCGGCGGTTCGATCCCGCCCCACACCACAAAGCCACGCTGAAAAACAGGGTGGCTTTATACTTATGTACTGCGTTTACATTATCATTTCCCCAAAATTCAGGAAACATTATACAGGCCATACGGATGATCTGGGAAGAAGAATTATGGAACATAACATAACTGCTGAAAAAGGTTATACCAGGCGCTACAGACCGTGGGAGATTTTACATTCAGAATATTTTAAAACCAGGTCAGAAGCAATACATCGGGAAAAATTTTATAAGACAGGAGTTGGAAGAGAATTGATAAAGAAAATGATTCAGGTAAAATATAATTTTCTCTAAAACTGTGATTATTTGGTTTATGAAAATCCTTGAATTGGCGGTTCTCCGCCGCGGCGGACCGCCCCACACCACAAAGCCACGCTGAAAAACAGGGTGGTTTTTTACTGATGTATTGCGTTTACATTATCTTTTCCCCAAAATTCAGGAAACATTATACAGGCCATACGGATGATCTGGGAAGAAGAATTATGGAACATAACATAACTGCTGAAAAAGGTTATACCAGGCGCTACAGACCGTGGGAGATTTTACATTCAGAATATTTTAAAACCAGGTCAGAAGCAATACATCGGAAAAAATTTTATAAGACAGGAGTTGGAAGAGAATTGATAAAGAAAATGATTCAAGTAAAATATAATTTTCACTAAAACTGTGATTATATGGTTTATGAAAATCCTTGAATTGGCGGTTCTCTCGCCGCGGCGGACCGCCCCACACCACAAAGCCACGCTGAAAAAACAGGGTGGCTTTTGATTTAAATATTTTTTTAAAAAAAAGGAACCCGGAAAAATTGAAAAACATTAATTGCACGTTCCCAAAGCCCAATACAACACCACAAAAATGACTATTGTGCCGAGGCAACCGCTTCCCAATTTTTTCGCGCCATATCCCGCAATTAATGCCCTGAAGAATTTATTCATAACTTTATTTTATAGATGATTACCAACTAAAATAAAGCCAATTATCTTTTCTTGATAAATTTTTAAAAGAAATATTACCAACCTTTTAATTCCCTGAAATGCCCGTTCAGTTTTATTTTTTCTTTGAGCGCTTCCATATCATTTACGATTGGCAAAACTTTTTTGAGATGCCTGTTTAAATATTCAAGGCGTTGATTTTCTTCCATTAATTCCAATAATTCATATTCTTCCGTTAATGAAAGGCCTATAGAATGTGCCAGGTCATAACTCGTCATTTCTTTATCCGTTTTCGGAAATGGGTTTGAAATATGGAGTGCATCATGCAGTGCCCGGGCCATTTTTAAGACCTTATTTTTTACAATAAATTTTGATTGCGTAATATTATCGGGATACGCTACAATGGCGCCCTGGTAAAGCTTCCCGGGAACTTCCTCTACCATCTCAATGATAGTAAAAACCTGCATGCCTTGCGTAGCAATATCCATTTTCCCATCATCATATTTTTGCACGATTTTTTCCAGTGACATCGTGCAGCCGGTAGCGCAAATTTTATTTTCCAGGATACAGGGAATGCCGAAAAGTTTTTTCGAAACTTCTATATCATTGATCAGTTGTTTATAGCGTTCCTCAAAAATATGCAGGTTCACTTTTTCACCCGGGTACACAACAATATTTAGTGGAAAAAGGGGAATGAAATTGATCATGGTATTTCAAAATTTATGTGAACATCAATGATTGCAAGATAAACATTTCATGATTTTCCGGGAAGCCGGCGATTACTCTTTACAATTTAATTTCAAATAAACAATGGGGAAAACCCCGGTATCTATACCGTAAAAATACGGAAGGTTTCCGGGGTTTTTACGGTAGGGAAAGATTGCCAATAAGCGCATTTTTACATTTTCATTTTTCACCTAAAAATTTATTTTATGAAACAAAAAATCGTACTTTTAAAAATAGCGATAATGCTATGTTGCATTTCTGTATTTTCACAAAATGCGTATATCACCCAGGATAATGGTATTGCAGTAATTGATACCAAAACAAATACAGTCATTACAACCATTCAAACGCCTTATGAAGGCCCTGATGCGGTGGTAGTAAGCCCCGATGGGACAAGGGCTTTTATTACCTATTACAACTTCACCGGCAATGGCGATAATATTGTTTCAGTTATAAACACAAGTACTAATACCATTATCAAGCATATTGATTTTGGCCCAAGTACGTTGCTTGGTGTGGATGGTATAGATATAAGCCCCGATGGGTCCAAATTGTATTTTGCCGGTATTGCTCAGGGCGGCCAAAAGGATACCGTATTTGTTGTAAATGCAGCAACCGGTAGCATACTATCTAAAATAATTATGCCACTAAATAGCAGTGAAGGTATCGCCATAAGCCCAGATGGTAAAAAAGTATATGTTGCAGAAAGTAATTTAATCGTAGTAATTGATGCAGTAACAAACACAATTTCAACAACCATTGATATGGGACAAAGTGCATTTTTATACGGTATTGCAGTGAGCCCCGATGGTTCAAAAGTATATGCAGCGGATCTTGCACCTTATCAAAATTCAATTAAAGTTGTAAGTACTGTTACCAATACAATTATTGCAAGTATTGATGTAAGTGGTAGAGTAACAAGCCAGGAACCCTTTGGTATTGCAGTAAGCCCGGATGGTTCAAGGGTATATGCATCCAATATGATATCAGATAAGGTTGCTGTCATCAATGCTGTAAATAATACCTTCATTGATACAGTTCCGGCAGGTTATCACCCTTATGGCCTGGCATTAAACTTAGATGGTTCAAGGTTATATGTTGCTAATTTTGGTGTTACAGGATCGGTAACGGTTCTTAATACAACAGATAATTCTATAATTGCTACAATTCCCACAGGTGGAACAGGGCCTGTAGCATTTGGGAAATTCATTGGAGGCCCATTGGTAGATACTACTTCCGGTAGTTACCAGGCTTCAGGGTCGAATGCACCGATTATTAAGGACACTTTTTATAATGCTTTACAAAATAATACAGGGAAATTATTTGCTGAAATTAACCCACACGGGAATAATCTTGGTGCTACAAATTGGGGAGCCAATATCAATGCAGGGAATGATATCCGTAACACGTATGGCTGGTTTGGCAAAGATGAAAAAGAATATGGCGCTTTTATGAAACGTAATTTTTATTTTTCACCCACAACTCAACCCACTTCAGATAATACGGTTCGGTTGTATTGTACCAACACAGATATACAAAACTTCCTGGATTCTTTTAATGTACAATATGGCACTCACAAAACAATCAGTGATATTCAAGTCACTAAATATGAGGGCAGCCATATTGATTTGGATTGGAGTAACAATGATGATGACAGTTTAAAATATTCATCCATTGTTCCTACTCAAATTGGATATTACGGCTTCAATAACGACTTTAGGTTTTTTGAATTCCAGGTTTCATCCTACAGTGAATTTTGGCTTGCGCTAACATCCAAAACCGGCGTATTGCCAATAGAACTTATATCATTTGATGCAGAAAAGCAAGGCGATGATGTATTATTGAAATGGCAAACTGCTACGGAACAAAATTCATCTTCTATAGATGTGGAAAGAAGCGCTGATGGAATAAAATTCTTTACAGTCAATACAGTAAAAGCGGCAGGGAATAGTTCCACTACCAGGAATTATGCTGTTACCGATTATAACCCGGTTTCGCCAAGGAGCTACTACCGCTTAAAGTTTATTGATAAAGACGGGCAGTTTTCTTATAGTAAAATTATATCCATAAACATTGATGGGAAAAGTGGTTTTGAACTTTATCCAAACCCGGCACAAAATACAATCAATATCCAATTGAATACAATACCGAATAACAATGAAGTGGCCAGGATAATTGATATGAAAGGGAATGTACTTAAAACGATTCCGATTACAAATAATACTGGATTGAATTATACTTTGAATGTAGAGGGTTTGGCAAAAGGAAATTACATTATTCAAATAGGCGGTGTTTCAAAACAGTTTATCAAGTTTTAATTTCTTAAAATAATAAGGGGTTTGCGAATAAATGCAGGGTTTGTTCAAGGCTGCTTCATTGAGGCGGCCTTTTTTTAATACCAATAGTTGGTATCTTTGTTTTAAAAAAGTAAAAGTATGGCTAAAAATACATCAATACTATTAGGCGATTATTTTGACAATTTCATCAATCAACAAGTTCAATCTGGTAAATTTTCTTCAGCAAGTGAAGTAGTTAGAGCGGCTTTGAGACTGTTTGAACATGAAGAAACAAAGAAAAAAGAACTTTTAAGGGAACTTAAAAAAGGTGAAAGATCAGGTTTTGTCAAAAACTTCTCAAGAGATAATTTTCTTATCAAATTGCATCAGAAACACAGCGCAAAGTAGTGAAGTATAAAATTAGCAAAGAAGCTCAAAATGATATGGAACATATTTGGTTCTATACTTTTCACACCTGGTCTATTGAACAAGCCGACAGGTATTATAACTTGCTTTTGGATGAAATTGAATTCTTAGCTGCAAATCCAAATTCAGGAAAGGATTTTAGTCACATTAGAAAAGGCTATTTGCGTTCAAAAGTAAAGTCGCATATTATTTTTTACAGGGTAAATACAAAGGAAAGAGAAATTGAGATCATTAGAATCTTACATCAACAGATGAATATAGAAAATTCATTGCGCGACTAAAAATATGTATGAAATTTTAAAAACTTTTTTCTTATTGCTTTTGAATATTTTTGAAATACATTATTTCACTCTAAATTTTAAAAAATATGGCTCTACATACTTCGCTCACCTATCTCAACACCGCCGGATGCGGGCTTGTTTCGGAAGCCGCGCTGCAAGCTGGTTCTGACTTGTATAAAAACTTTTCAACCAACAGTTCTGCCGCTGCAGAAACCTGGAGAGAAAAAACATCGCACCACATCAGGAAAACCCTTGCAAATTTTATTCATGCACCTGAATCAAATATTGCGTTGATTCCCAATTTTTCTTTTGGCATAAATGGTATTGTTCAATCATTACAAGGGAATGAAAAAGTGATGTTGTATAAAAGAGATTATCCTTCATTGATCGCGCCTTTTCTCTCTAACAATTTTTCCATTGAATGGATAGATGATGAAGACGGTTTTATTCTCAGCCTCGAAAAAATTGAAAACTTGCTGCGAAATTTTCATATTGATATTGTTGCAATCAGCCATGTGCAATGGCTCACCGGGTTTAAAATAGATTTAAAAAAAATCCAAACTGTTTGCAAAAAGTACAATGCCACGTTGATTGTTGATGCTACGCAAAGCCTTGGCGCTGCAAATATTAATATACAGGAACAACCTGTGGATGCATTGATTGCAAGTAATTATAAATGGATGAATGCGGGATTTGGAAGCGGTATTTTATACATGAGTAACAACTTTTTAAATACATATCCTCCAAAATTGAGTGGGCATAATAATGTAACTTATCTTAATGGTTCGTGGATACACGCTGCTTCCATTCAGGGGTTTGAACCGGGACATTTGAATATGCATGGCTTTTCTATTTTAGAAAAAGCGATTGAAGAAAAAAATAAAATAGGCCTGGAAAATATTGAGCAGCACAACAAGCAATTAACTCAATATGTATTGGATGAAATAAAAAATTATCCCGTACAATTAATGGGTGAATCATCCACGGAAAACCGCAGTTCCATTATTTTTTTAAAGGATGAAAATGGTTTGAGCGAATGGTTGAAACAACACAATATCATCGTTACTCCACGTAATGGCGATATTCGAATCAGTTTTCATTACTACAATACGAAAGCGGATGCTGATGCTTTGCTGCATTGTTTATCTGCATGGAGAAAATAAAATCGTTGCTGCATGATCGTTCTAAAGAAACTTCATGTAAAATATTGCATAACTTCCCTTTAGATTATCAATAATATTTTCAATTGCATGCTGCATTCATACGAACAAATAGCCATTGAAGAATTACATGTGTGGCAAAAAAAAATGTTGCAAAAGCCTTCCTTTTTTGGAAACCTTTCAAAGAAAATGCAAACGAAGATCAATTCCTGGATCCCGGAAAAAATTCATGAGGCAATTACTGCAACTATCAAACAAATGATTAAAGCAGTTTTGTTTGGTGCAAAATTTACGTCATCAAAACCCAAAGAAAATCTCAGCTTATTGATCCGGGAAAATATGGTTCGGCACAAAATTGAATCCTATAAAAATACCGCAGCTATTGAAGGTGGCATCAGTGGTGCAGGTGGCATTTTATTGGGCCTTGCGGATTTCCCGGTATTAATAGGGATTAAAATAAAATTGTTATTTGAAATCGCAGCATTATATGGATTTGATATGGATGATTATAAAGAAAGATTATACTTGCTGCATATATTCGAACTGGCTTTTTCCGGTGATCAAAACCGCAAGAAAGTTTATTTAAAGATGGTTGATTGGGATAACAAAAGCAATGAATTGCCCAATGATATCAATCAATTTGAATGGAGAAATTTTCAGCAGGAATATCGTGATTATTTAGACCTGGCAAAGATGGCACAATTAATCCCTGTCATTGGTGCGCCTGTAGGATTTGTTGTAAACTATAAGTTGATTAAAAAATTGGGAGTCACTGCTATGAATGCATACCGGATGAGGTGGCTTGATAAATGGCAATTAATAAATACTGGTACTGAATAGAAAATTTTCTTTTGAATAACCAAAATTTTCATCAGGTTTTCAAAATAATACCTCCCCACGAAATACCCCCACCTGCAGCTATGAGCATAGCGTTTTGATCTTTTTGCAAGCGGTTGTTTTTTCTTGCATCATCCAACGCCACAAGTAAAGTAGCCGAGCCACAATTAGCAATTTCGCCGATAATATTTATTGTTTTGTCCATAGGAATACCTGAAGATTCGGATACGGCGATTGTTCTTTTTTTATGCACCTGGTGAGGGATTAAACAATCCATATCATTTGCTTTCATACAGGAAGCATTGTATAAAATTCCCGGTGTAGTATCCCATGCCTGTTGTAAAAATTTTTCAGTGCCTTCTTCATAACTCAGGAAATAATTCTCAGTATCAAGGTCAAACCGGTTGGGTGGAAACAATCCCTTTACACCCATGTAATTGCAATATGATCCATCTGAATTGATATATGCCGAAACAATTCCTTTGCCCGGCGCATTTGATTTGGATAAAATGATAGCTGCACCTGCATCACCGCCGGCATACGCCATAAAAGCATTCATCTTTAATATTTTTGTAATGGTATCACCACCTGCAATAAGCACATTCCGCGCCCCGCTTTGTAGAAGTTGAGCTGCCAATATAATGGAATAAATATTGGAGGCGCAGCCCGATTTCATTTCAATAGAGGGAGTATTTGTTAATCCAAGTTTGCCCGAAACATAAGGCCCCATGGATGTAGAATACCTGGGTGAAGTCATAGTTACAGCAATTAAGAAATCTATTTCATCTTTATGGATACCACTGTCTTTAATTGCATTTTCTGCAGCTTCGGCCATCAGGTCGGCGGATGTAAGTTCATCGTGTGTAATAATGCTTCCCGGCGTATGTGTCCAAAATCTTTTTTTTAAACCGAGTACGGTTTCATAATAATCCGGTTGAAAATTTTTAGCAGCCATTTTTTCTGCAAAATTTTCGCCATAAATCATAAGGTGAATTTCATCATTGGTTACCCATCGTCCTCTTTCGGGAAATGCGGTGCCGCTACCGGTAATTTCAAAATTGTATAATTCTTTAAAAGTAAAGCCGGATACCATAAGTAAAAAAATTAGTAGTTAATATGCATCAATTTTTGTAAACATATTTTTTTTTGAACAAACTTCAAAGAAGAATTGAATTCAATCTTTGTCACCAATGGCTTCTTCATGGAAAAATTTTCAATGAACGAATTTTTAAAATTGAAATTTTTTTTTTTGAGAGGCATGATAAAAATTAGAGGTTTTTCGATTTTCAAAAAATACGAATTGAAGAATAATTGATACATCTCGTAATGGTTTATAAAATTAAATAAGCATGATTTATTCGAAGCTTGTTTTGCAAACAAGAAGGAATTCATTTAGGTTTGCATACTATGTTTGAAAACCTGCTTCCACGCATTATCTCCGGCGATTACCAGGCATTGGCACGCGCCATCAGCCTGGTAGAAAATGATGCGCCGGGTTATTTTGAATGGTTGAAATCATTGCCTGGGCAAGCAGTAAAGATCATTGGTATTACAGGCCCGCCCGGCTCAGGAAAAAGTACGTTGGTGGATGGTATGATTGATAGCTATATCAAACAACACAAAAAAGTGGGTGTGCTTTGTATTGACCCTTCCTCTCCATTTCATAAAGGGGCCATTTTGGGTGACCGTATTCGCATGAATGAATGGTACACGCATCCCGATGTTTTTATCCGTTCATTGGCTTCTAAGGGCAGCCTTGGCGGCTTGAACCCACGCACCCTCGCTATTGCAGATGTGATGAAGGCGGCAGGCTTTGATATCATCATTATTGAAACAGTTGGCGTAGGGCAAAGCGAAGTGGAAATTGCTTCATTGGCGGATGTTACAGTCGTTGTATTGGTACCTGAATCAGGTGATACCATGCAAACTTTAAAGTCCGGTTTAATGGAAGTAGCCGATATTTTTGTTGTAAATAAAAGTGACCGCCCGGGTGCTGATACTTTTATAAAAAACCTGCTTTCTACAATGGCACGGGGTTTTAAGAAAAATGAAAACCCGTTACCTGTTATTCAAACGAATGCATTGGCACGCGAAGGAATTGATGATTTAATAAAAGAAGTAGGCGAAATATTGCGGAAAGAAAAAAACAGTATTTCCCGCAATAAATTATTGGCACAAAGAGCATGGTATGAAATTCAACAATTCCGTATGCGGGGCATCACGCAGGAATTGCTTGAAATGGAAATCGAAAAAATACCTGCTGGAATTTTTAACCTGTATATTTTTTTAGAAAAATATATTTCCTCAAAAAGCGAATGATTTTTTATGGCAGGATAAATGAAACTGCCGTAGTGCTTGTTTCATTCAGGTTGGGAAAAATATGTTGGCCGGTTTGTGGATCATCATAATCATTGGAAAAAAATGCATCGCCATAGCCTTTAATATAAATTGTATCACCTGCAGAAAAACCCAATGAATAAAAATAATCAGCGCTTATTTTTAATATTCCAGTAGGATTACTGAGTTGATACACTTTACTGTAAGCGGAAAAATTTTCATTGGAAATATCCGGAGTAGTCCCATAAAAAAAACGGATACCGCGGGGTTGATCCACAGTACCGGCAGGGTCAATCGTCGGGCGCAACATCACGGAATCATTATTCACATTTACATTCAGGGCGGTTAAAGTTGTAGTTGAAAATTGGCCCAATGTAATCAATGGTACAATGGATGGGTGGTCCAAAACATTTCCATTATTATTAAAGCCTGCTAAAATAAAAGTGCCGTATCCCGGTTTTGAAAAAATCAAATTATACATCCCGTTTTGTAAGCCATTTAAAATATACTTGCCCGTAGAATCACTGATTGTACTGATGCCGGTATTTTCAGCGGTGACTTGCATGCCTGCAAAAGTTTGCGGGTTATTCAAATCATCTACAAGCCGCACTACGCCACGGATTTGGCCATAAGAAATATTTGAACTTGATTTATTACAGGAAAGCGAAAAAATGCACAGAAATAAAAAAAATGCAGTATATATTTTATGAAGTTTCAACATATAAATATTTTAATTGTAAAGTAAAAGTTTTTCAATCTGCGGTGCAAAATGGGCATGCTCCAATTGATGGATTTTTGCTGCTAAAGATTCAGGCGTTTCATTTTTTTTCACGATGCATTTTTCCTGGAAAATGATTTTGCCATGATCATATATTTCATCCACGTAATGAATAGTAATGCCGCTTTGCGTTTCATGATGCGCAATCACAGATTCATGAACATACCTGCCATACATTCCTTTACCGCCATACTTAGGCAATAACGCAGGATGTATATTAATGATTGCATTCGGAAATGCATGAATAATCTTTACCGGTATTTTCCAAAGAAAACCGGCAAGTATAATAAAGTTGATTTGATGTTTCTTCAATTCAGGAAGAAATGCATCACCCCTAAAAAATTTTTCTTTCTCAATGATTAGAATAGGAATATTGTTTTTCTTTGCAATGAGCAAAACACCTGCTTCATGATTATTGGATACAAGTAATGCAATTGAAATTTTTTGTGAACCTTTAAAATAATCAATTATTTTTTCAGCATTGCTACCAGCTCCTGAAGCAAAAATTGCGAGACGATATAAAGGTGATTGATTCAAATAAAAAAAATTTGAGATAAAAACAGCGTGCAAAAATGAGCCAAAAATTTCAAAGCCACATAACAAATTTTAATTGTGAAAAAAAAATTAAATCGTTTGGGTTTTGTCAATTTGGTGTCATACTTTTGCCTTCAACCAGCGGAGATTTTTCAAAATATTTATAATTGAACTGCATTTATGACCCATTTTAAAAGTATTGCCGGAAAATTTACATTCTTAACTACGATATGTTTACTCCTACTTTCCGCATCCCAGTTAAAGGCACAGGATGGCAAAGCGCTTTTTATACAGAATTGTGCTGCCTGCCATGATCCCAAAATGCAAAGAGACCTTACAGGCCCGAATTTGAAAGATGTTGAAGCGCGTTGGCCTGATAAAGATAAATTGCATGCCTGGATTCATAATAGTGGTGCTGTAATTGCCAGTGGGTATCCTTATGCTGTTGATCTTTTCAAGCAGCATAATAACATAAGTATGCCTGCTTTTACCAATCTGACCCCAGCAGACATTGATGCTTTGTTAACGTACATCCAGGCTGAAGGAAGTAAACCGGTTGCTGCTGCTCCAACAACAGGCGCTCCTGGCGCTGCTGTGGCTACCGAAAGTGATAACAGCCTCATCTTTGGAATTTTCACTTTAATTCTTGCCATCGTTGCTTTTATATTATTGCAGGTAAATGCAAACCTCAAAAAATTATCAGATGATAAATCAGGTATCCCGGCTACTGAACCAATACCTGTTTGGCGAAACAAAGTGTATATCACTTTCGTTACTTTGATTTTATTTTTGTTGGGTGGATATTATTTGGTGATGGGCGCTATTGGCTTAGGCCGCACACAGGATTATGAACCTGTACAACCAATTTTTTATTCGCACAAAGTGCATGCAGGAATTAACCAGATCAATTGTTTGTATTGCCATGGCGGTGCACAGGCCGGCAAGCAAGCAACCATTCCTTCCATTAATGTTTGTATGAACTGCCACATGGCAATCAATGAATATAAAGGAGAGCCGCTACATGATGCTAATGGAAATGAAGTGAATGGAACAGAACAAATCAAAAAATTATATCAATACGCCGGGTACACCGAAGGGCAGCCATGGGACCCTTCAAAAGCAAAACCTATTGAATGGGTAAGGATACATAACCTGCCTGACCATGTATATTTCAACCATTCACAACATACCATGGTTGGAAATGTACAATGCCAAACTTGCCACGGTGAAATAACTGAAATGGATGAAGTGAAACAATTTGCTCCATTAAGCATGGGTTGGTGTATCGGTTGCCACCGCACTACAAAAGTAAACTTCCCGGATGCAAATGGAAGTGGTGGAAACCAATTTTATAATATGTATGAAAAATACCATGAGGATTTGAAAAACCATGTATTGGACAGTGTTACAGTTGAAACGATTGGTGGAACTGAATGTCAGAAATGTCATTATTAAAAATAAATTGTTGAAATAATATAGGATAGGAAATTTGATACAGATTATTTCATTCAAAATTTCCTGCTTTCAACCTTGATTAAATTTAGAGAATGGAACAAAAAAAATATTGGCAAAGCTTTGGAGAACTCAATGATTCCGATGCATTCCGCGTATCCGGTAAAGATGAATTCAAGGAACTCTTACCTTTTGAAGCAGAAGATAATAAGAATTTTCTTGAAGCGCCTACTCCCCGCAGGGACTTTTTAAAATACCTGGGATTTTCTACAGCTGCTGCAGCTATTGCCGCAAGTTGCGAAGTTCCTGTAAAAAAATCAATTCCATTTGTCAATAAGCCCGAAGATATTTTTCCCGGCAACGCATATTATTATGCTACCACTTATGTAGAAGATGGAGATGCTGTAAGCATCCTGGCGAAAGTGCGCGATGGCCGGCCTATTAAAATAGAAGGCAATGAACTTTCTCCTATAACAAAAGGCGGAACTTCAGCACGTGTACAGGCTTCAGTACTTGATTTATATGATACAGGACGGTTGCGCTATCCATTGATAGATGGGAAAGAAGTTACAATGGAGGCAGTAGATAGAGCGGTTTTAGCTGCAATCGGCGCCGCAACGCCTGTCGTACTTTTATCAAGTACAATTAATTCGCCAACATCTTTAGATATCATCAACCAGTTATTGGTAAAATTCCCCGGCAGCCGTCATGTTATGGTTGATGCAGTTTCTTATGATGGAATGCTTTCTGCGAATTTAGCTTCTTATGGAAAACGAATGATACCATCTTACCGGTTTGATAAAGCAAAAACAATAGTGGGTATTGGAGCAGACTTTTTAGGAACATGGCTTTCACCGATTGAATTTGCCAGTCAATATGCAGTGGGTAAAAAAATAAATGAAAGCGCTCCTTCCATGAGCCATCATATACAATTTGAAACTGTTGCAAGCCTTTCAGGTTCCAATGCAGATGACAGGTACCTGCATCGCCCTTCAGAAACAGGTGCAATAGCTTTGGCATTATTAAGTGCAATTAATGGACAAGGCGCAACTAATATTACAGACGCAGCTTTGAAAACCGGCATTGAAAAAACTGCAAAAGAATTGCTTGCCAATAAAGGAGCATCACTTGTTGTATGCGGAAGCAATGATATGAATGTACAGGTGATTGTAAATGCAATCAATGAAGCAATTGGTGCCAATGGAAATACGATTGATTGGTCCATTGCTGCAAAATATAAACAAGGGAATGATGCAGATTTTTCCAAACTGCTTGATGATATGAATGCAGGCTCGGTTGGCACTTTGATAGTAGTAGGAGCGAATCCTGCTTATGCATCATTTGGCGCTGCCCGTTTTACTTCAGGAATCAAAAAAGTAAAAGTTTCCATTTCATTAAACCCAAGGCTTGATGAAACGGCACAACTTTGCAAATACGTTGTTCCGGATAATCACTTCCTTGAAAGTTGGGGTGATGCTGAACCAAAGAC